>NZ_JBEAFR010000048.1:0-63834 GCF_040062315.1 Klebsiella sp. GW_Kp181 | reverse complement strand
CATGTCACTTTGAGTGCCCACACAGATTGTCTGATAAATTGTTAAAGAGCAGTGCCGCTTCGCTTTTCGCTGCGGCGCGGGGTGTGCATATTACGCTTTCCCGCTTCAGAGTCAAGCATTTATTTTCGCTTTTCTCTGTCGGAACTCATCGCTGAGCCCATCGACCCGGCGGCTTATTTGCCGTTGTCCCGTGTCAGTGGAGGCGCATTATAGGGCGTAATTTCAAAGTGACAAGCGGTATTTTCAAAAAAAAACTCACCCGCTTAATTTTCAGCCAAATCGCCAGCAGGAAAGAGATTATTGCCTGGTTTTTAAACAAAAACGAGCCCCAGGGGCCCGTTTTTGCTGTTTTGTGATTTACTGCACTGCCACTATCCGGTCATCTTTCACAACCAGTTGCACTGCTTTACCCGGTATCAATTCACCGGAGAGGATCTGCTGCGCCAGCGGGTTTTCGATCTGTTGCTGGATAGCACGTTTCAGAGGACGTGCGCCATAAACAGGATCGTATCCATTTTCGCTCAGCAATTTCAGCGCTTCATCAGACATGTGGACTTCGTAGCCGCGTTCCTCAAGTCGTTTATACAACCGCTGCAGCTGAATCTGCGCGATAGAAGCAATATGTTTTTCACCCAGCGGATGGAAGACAACCACTTCGTCAATACGGTTGATAAACTCTGGACGGAAGCTTTGACTAACCACGCCCAGCACCATCTCCTTCATATGGCCATAATCCAGTGCCCCAAAGCGTTCCTGAATAAGGTCGGAGCCAAGGTTAGAAGTCATGATGACCACCGTATTACGGAAGTCGACCGTTCTCCCCTGCCCATCGGTCAAACGTCCATCATCCAGCACCTGCAGCAGAATGTTAAAGACATCCGGGTGCGCTTTTTCCACTTCATCCAGCAGGATGACAGAATAAGGACGACGACGGACCGCCTCGGTCAGATAGCCGCCTTCTTCATAGCCCACGTATCCCGGAGGCGCCCCAACCAGACGTGAAACGGAATGTTTCTCCATAAACTCTGACATGTCGATACGTACCATTGCATCGTCGCTATCGAACATAAAGTTGGCCAGAGCTTTACAGAGTTCTGTTTTACCCACCCCGGTAGGCCCAAGGAACAGGAACGAGCCAATCGGCCTGTTAGGATCGGATAAACCAGCACGGCTACGGCGAATCGCATTAGATACTGCTTCCACCGCTTCGTTCTGACCAATAACGCGGCTATGCAAATCCTGCTCCATACGCAGCAGTTTCTCACGTTCACCTTCAAGCATTCTGGCCACCGGAATACCCGTCCAACGAGCCAGCACTTCCGCGATTTCGGCATCCGTTACTTTGTTACGCAGCAGACGCATCGTTTTGCCTTCAGACTGCGTTGCCGCCGCCAGCTGTTTTTCCAGCTCAGGGATCTTGCCATACTGGAGCTCGGACATTCGCGCCAGATCGCCGATGCGACGCGCCTGCTCAATGGCGATTTTAGCCTGTTCCAGTTCAGCCTTAATGGTCTGAGTGCCGGAAAGCGAGGCTTTTTCAGCCTTCCACTCTTCCTCTAATTCTGAATACTGACGTTCTTTATCCGCCAGTTCCTCATTTAGCATATCCAGTCGCTTAATGCTGGCGTCATCAGACTCTTTCTTCAGCGCCTGCTGCTCCAGCTTGAGCTGGATGATACGGCGGTCGAGCCGGTCCAGCTCTTCCGGTTTTGAGTCAATCTGCATCCGAATGCTGGAAGCGGCTTCATCGATCAGGTCGATGGCTTTATCCGGCAGCTGTCGATCGGCAATATAACGATGGGACAGCGTGGCTGCCGCCACAATCGCCGGGTCGGTGATCTGCACGTGATGGTGCAGTTCGTACCGTTCTTTCAGACCACGCAAAATCGCAATGGTATCCTCAACAGTCGGCTCCGCCACGAATACTTTCTGGAAACGACGTTCCAGAGCGGCATCTTTCTCAATATACTGCCGGTATTCATCCAGCGTTGTGGCACCCACGCAGTGCAGTTCACCGCGCGCCAGCGCCGGTTTCAGCATGTTGCCGGCATCCATTGCACCGTCTGCTTTACCTGCCCCCACCATCGTGTGCAGCTCATCGATAAACAGGATAACGTTACCTTCCTGCTTAGCGAGATCGTTCAGTACGCCTTTTAAGCGTTCTTCAAACTCACCGCGGTATTTGGCACCCGCCACCAGCGCGCCCATATCCAGCGCCAGAACTCGACGGCCCTTCAGCCCTTCCGGCACCTCGCCGTTAACGATCCGCTGCGCCAGCCCCTCAACAATGGCCGTTTTACCTACGCCAGGCTCACCGATGAGCACCGGGTTATTTTTGGTACGACGCTGCAGAACCTGAATCGTACGACGAATTTCTTCATCACGACCGATGACCGGGTCAAGCTTGCCCTGCTCGGCACGCTCGGTCAGATCGACGGTAAATTTTTTCAATGCCTGACGTTGATCTTCGGCACCCTGATCGTTCACGCTTTCACCTCCGCGCATTTGTTCAATCGCCTGACTCACGTTGGCGGTTGTTGCTCCGGCAGATTTTAAAAGGTCGGTCAGCGTACCGCGTGATTCAAGCGCAGCCAGAACGAACAGTTCTGACGAAATAAAGTTGTCCTTTCTCTTTTGCGCCAGCTTGTCGCAAAGGTTCAGAATACGCACTAAGTCCTGGGACGGTTGAACATCACCACCGGTACCTTCCACCTGCGGCAAACGGCTTAGTGCCTGTTCAATATTCGTGCGTAGCTCGCCGGCGTTGATGCCAGCCGAAGTTAATAAAGGACGTACCGATCCCCCTTCCTGATTCAGCAAGGCGCTCATAAGATGAAGAGGTTCGATGAATTGGTTGTCGTGCCCAAGCGCAAGGGACTGGGCATCGGCAAGAGCAAGCTGGAATTTATTGGTAAGACGATCCAGACGCATAACTCCTCCCATAACAGGTCAAATTTGCTACTGGAGATTAAATGAGGTCATCCCTCAATTATTCAAGGTTAAAGACCTGAACTATGCAAAAATAAGTTTGCCTTCTGGATCGTCTTAGTTCGGCAGGTTATATCAGCCAGATGAAACTTGCCATACGACCCGTCATCTTGTCGCGGCGATAAGAGAAAAAATCATCCTTTTCGCTGAGGGTACAGCGGTCACCGCCGTAAATCTGCTCAACGCCAACGCCCGCCAGACGCTGACGAGCCAGTTGATAAATATCAGCAAAATATTTTTCGCCCGCGGGACGAAATGCACGTTCCGCCAGGGCATCTTTTGCCATAAAAGCTTCCCGCACTTCCGGGCCGACCTCAAACGCATCCGGCCCAATAGCGGGCCCAAGCCAGGCCATGATATTTTCCGGTTTATCGGCGAAACAGGCGATGGTTTCTTCCAGTACGCCTTCGCACAGCCCTCGCCAACCGGCATGCGCAGCCGCAACTTCAGTACCCGCGCGGTTACAAAAAAGCACCGGCAGGCAGTCAGCGGTCATCACCGCGCAGACCGTCCCCGGCACATTGCAGTACGAAGCATCCGCTCGCTTTGACTCGTACGGCCCGCCATCGAGTCGCAAAACTGCCGTACCGTGAACCTGCTCCAGCCATACCGGATATGACGGCAGGCCGCCAGCGGCGAACATACGCCGACGGTTCTCTTCTACGTGCTGTAGATTGTCTCCACAATGGGCGCCGAGATTAAGTGAATCGTATGGCGATAAACTTACCCCACCAACGCGCGTGGAACTACAGGCAGCCACGCCTTCCGGCATCGGCCATTGCGGTACAATCAGTTTAGTCATAGCCAGTCGATATCGTCTTTATGGGCTTCAAAATCCGCGCGCATGGCATCAATCAAATCCACCATGTCCTGTGGAATTGGCGCATGCCATTCCATCTCAATTCCGCTGATCGGATGGTATAAGCGTAGCATGGTGGCATGCAGCGCCTGACGATCGAACTTCCGCAGGGCAGCGATGAACTCTTCGGATGCCCCTTTGGGCGGACGCGGGCGACCGCCGTAGACCTGATCGCCCACCAGCGGGTGAGTAATGTGCGCCATATGTACGCGAATCTGGTGCGTACGGCCGGTTTCCAGGCGCAAACGCAGCCGAGTATGGATGCGAAAATGCTCCATAATCCGGTAGTGTGTTACCGCCGGTTTTCCCATGGGATGTACCGCCATATGCGTACGCTTGGTCGGGTGGCGGCTAATCGGTTCTTCAACCGTTCCGCCAGCCGTCATATGACCAATCGCCACCGCCTCATACTCGCGGGTGATTTCGCGCAGCTGCAGGGACTCCACCAGTCGGGTTTGCGCCGGGATAGTCTTCGCGACCACCATCAAACCGGTGGTGTCTTTATCAAGACGGTGCACAATCCCCGCACGCGGCACGTCAGCAATGGCCGGATAGTAGTGCAACAGCGCATTCAGCACAGTACCGTCAGGGTTGCCCGCGCCAGGATGCACAACTAAATCGCGCGGTTTATTAATTACGAGGATGTCATCATCTTCATAAACGATATTGAGCGGAATATCCTGTGCCTGGAAACGAACTTCTTCTTCGATTTCAACATCGATAGCAATCGTCTCCCCTCCCAGAACTTTCTCTTTCGGCTTGTCGCTGACGCTGCCGTTTACCAGCACTCTCTGGTCAAGGATCCATTCTTTTATGCGCGAACGCGAATAATCCGGGAACAATTCGGCCAAAGCCTGATCTAAGCGTTGTCCGAGTTGATTTTCGGACACCGTTGCGTTGAGTTGTACTCGTTGTGCCATATACAGCTTCTTCGTTTTAACGTTGGGTTTTACGGCTTTGCCGTTTAATATAGTGTGCTATTGTAGCTGGTCTTAATCGGGAGCAGGAACAGAGATTCTCCCGCATAAACATTTTGAGGAAGTCAAAACGTCATGACGCGCATGAAATACCTGGTGGCAGCAGCCACACTGAGCCTGGCTTTGGTGGGTTGCTCTGGCTCAAAGGAGGAGGTGCCCGATAATCCGCCGAATGAGATCTACGCGACCGCTCAGCAAAAGCTGCAGGACGGTAACTGGAAACAGGCAATAACGCAACTGGAAGCGTTGGATAACCGTTATCCCTTTGGACCTTATTCCCAACAGGTGCAGTTGGACCTGATTTATGCGTACTACAAAAACGCAGACCTGCCGCTGGCTCAGGCAGCCATCGATCGCTTTGTACGCCTGAACCCTACGCATCCTAACATTGATTACGTCATTTATATGCGTGGTCTGACAAATATGGCGTTGGATGACAGTGCGCTGCAGGGCTTCTTTGGCGTCGATCGCTCCGATCGCGACCCACAACACGCGCGTGATGCCTTTAACGACTTCTCCAGGCTGGTCCGTGGCTATCCTAACAGTCAGTACTCTACCGATGCTTACAAGCGTATGGTGTTCCTGAAGGATCGCCTGGCGAAGTACGAGCTGTCAGTGGTCGATTACTATACCGATCGTGGCGCATGGGTTGCAGTAGTTAACCGCGTCGATGGCATGCTGCGTAATTACCCGGATACGCAGGCCACCCGTGATGCGCTACCGAAGATGGAAAATGCCTACCGTCAGATGCAAATGAACGCTCAGGCTGACAAGGTTGCGAAGATCATTGCGGCTAATAGCAAGAACACCTGATAGTCGGTCGCTAAACAAAACGGCAGCCCAAGGGCTGCCGTTTTTTTATTCGTTAAATAGTTTAGCTGAAGCGGTTTAGCCCCGAGTTAACTAATCAAATATGGCTCTCTTTCTGCCATTCGACAAGTAAAATCTCGCCTGTTCCTGTCCTTTCTCACAAAACAGATTCGTTGACAAAAAGTGACAATAAAATGTGATTTAAATCACGCTTTTTGACATTAGGCGAGGTATGCTGAATTCACCAAGACGGGAAAGACAAGAGGTAAAATTTATGACAATGAACATTACCAGTAAACAAATGGAAATTACTCCGGCAATTCGCCAGCACGTCGCAGACCGTCTCGCCAAACTGGATAAATGGCAAACTCACTTAATCAACCCGCATATCATCCTCTCTAAGGAGCCGCAGGGTTTTGTCGCTGACGCAACCATCAATACGCCGAACGGTCACCTGGTTGCCAGCGCACGGCACGAAGACATGTATGCCGCAATCAACGAATTGATCAACAAGCTGGAACGGCAGCTAAATAAAGTGCAACACAAAGGGGAAGCCCGCCGCGCCGCCACATCGGTGAAAGAGGCAGGCTTTGTGGAAGAAGAAGAGTAATCCTTAACTTAAGCTTGTGTCATGCCACGCGCCTTCGGGCGCGTTTTTTATTGACAGAGTGAAAACAGTACAGGTACTGTAATCCCCACTAACTCAAGGAATTCATCGTGAAACTCATCCCGTTCTTCTTCGCATTCTTTTTTACCTTCCCCTGAATGGGAGGCAATTCGTCGTGTGATAAAGAATGCGAAGACGAACAATAAGGCCTCCCAAAAGGGAGGCCTTTTTTATTGATAATCAATAACAAGAAAGGCAACACATATGACCGAGGAAAACCCATTACTGGCCCTACGCGATAAGATCAGCGCTCTGGATGAAAAACTGCTGGCGCTGCTGGCGGAACGCCGCGGCCTGGCCGTAGAGGTTGGAAAAGCCAAGCTGGCATCGCACCGGCCGGTACGGGATATCGACCGCGAGCGCGATCTGCTTGAACGCCTGATGACGCTGGGAAAAAAACACCATCTTGATGCCCACTACATCACACGCCTGTTTCAACTCATTATTGAAGACTCGGTCCTTACCCAGCAAACGCTGCTCCAGCAGCATCTGAATAAAATTAATCCGCACTCTGCACGCGTCGCGTTTCTCGGGCCCAAAGGTTCATACTCGCATCTTGCGGCTCGTCAGTATGCCGCCCGCCACTTTGAACAGTTTATCGAAAGCGGCTGCGCTAAATTCGCGGATATCTTTGAGCAAGTGGAAACCGGTCAGGCTGATTACGCCGTCGTCCCTATTGAAAATACCAGTTCTGGCGGCATCAATGATGTTTATGACCTTCTGCAGCACACCAGCCTATCTATCGTTGGCGAGCTGACGCTGCCTATCGATCACTGCGTGCTGGTTTCAACATCCACCGATGCGCAACAGATTACGACGGTCTACAGCCATCCGCAGCCGTTCCAGCAGTGCAGCCAGTATCTAAGCCGCTATCCGCACTGGAACATTGAATATACCGATAGCACGTCTTCGGCGATGGAAAAGGTCGCTCAGGCAAAATCGCCAACCGTTGCCGCTCTGGGCAGCGAAGCAGGCGGAGCGCTGCACGGTTTGCAGGTACTGGAACATTGCCAGGCTAACCAGACGCAAAACATCACCCGCTTCCTCGTTCTGGCGCGTAAAGCGGTGGAGGTCTCCGATCAGGTACCGGCGAAAACCACTCTGTTGATGGCTACCGGCCAGCAAGCCGGGGCCCTGGTAGAAGCGCTACTGGTGCTGAGAAACCATAACCTGATTATGACCAAGCTGGAATCGCGTCCTATTCATGGCAATCCGTGGGAAGAGATGTTTTATCTGGATATCCAGGCCAACCTGGAGTCAATGCCAATGCGTAAGGCATTAAAAGAGCTGGCCGAGATAACCCGTTCAATGAAAGTACTGGGATGTTATGCCAGCGAAAACGTGGTGCCGGTCGATCCGGTTTAACGTTCTGTAAACGGCAACTTCTTCATCCCTGCCACGGTCACCGGCAGGGTGAAGATCGCGCCGGAAAGCGGATATTTCGCCAGCTCTTCAGCATCCATATTCTCCCGCGTGGTCGTGATATAGAGCGTTTTCATATCCGCTCCGCCAAAGCACACCATCGTCGGGCAACGCACCGGTAGACGGTACTCCTCCAGTTGCTCGCCCGTCGGAGAAAAGCGCGCAATACGCCAACCGTCAAACATCGCGCTCCAGTAGCAACCTTCAGTATCGATGGCCGCGCCATCAGGAATACCCTCACCGGGCTGAAAGCGACGAAAGACCTCGCGTTTACCCACTTCGCCCTGCTCATCCAGCGCTGTACGATAGATAACGGCATTGGGCGTATCCGAGGTATACATCCACCGCTTGTCTTCGCTAAATGCCAAACCGTTGGCGCCATGAATGTCGCACTGGATAACCTGCGGAGAGAGATCGTTATCAACGCGCATCAAGAGCGCGCCGTTAAAATCTCCCGGCCCCCAGAAAGTCCCGGCATAAAAGCGGCCATCGCGATCGGTTCCGCCATCGTTAAAACGGGCTAATTGCGGATTGCTGGGGTTATCGCAGACTTTTCGCTGCAGTAATCCATGAACATCGGTGAGCCAGATACCGCTACGTAAAGCGACGATAAAACCGCCCTTTTCGCGTAGTGCAAAACAGCCGGGCTCTTCGGGAAACTGCAGTACCTGATGATCGCCCGTCTGCACGTCGTAGCGATGAATCTCGCACTCCATAATATCGGCCCAGTACAATGCCTGTTCGGCTTCGCTCCAGGTCGGACATTCCGGTAAATGCCCGGTGTAATCAAACAGCGGTTGTGGTTCAGCCATCGTTTTCATCCCTATAAAAAAAAGCCAGCGGGTCACCCCTCTGGCTTTATTGTATACGTCTTTTAACACTTACTGCCGATTATCATTTGCCTGACGCAGCAACGTCCGGCTTTCGCTCTGGAAGCGCTGGGCATAATCACCGAACCAGTGCTCGACCTTACGGAAGCTGTCAATGAATGCCTGTTTATCCCCTTGTTCCAGCAGGCCGATAGCTTCACCGAAGCGCTGGTAGTAGCGCTTAATCAGCGCCAGGTTGTTTTCTGAGGACATAATAATATCTGCGTAGAGCTGCGGATCCTGGGCGAACAGCCGGCCAACCATCGCCAGTTCAAGGCGATAAATCGGTGACGACAGCGCCAGAAGTTGCTCAAGTCGCACGTTCTCTTCGGCCAGGTGCAGGCCATAAGCGAAGGTGGCAAAGTGGCGCAACGCCTGAATAAAGGCCATGTTCTGATCGTGTTCGACGGCGCTAATACGATGGAGCCGCGCGCCCCAGACCTGGATTTGTTCCAGGAACCACTGGTACGCCTCAGGCTGGCGGCCATCGCAATACACCACGACCTGCTTCGCCAGGCTGCCGCTGTCAGGCCCAAACATGGGGTGTAATCCCAATACCGGCCCGTTATGCGCGGCCAGCATCGCCTGTAGCGGTTCCGCTTTCACCGAGGCCAGGTCGACCAGAATGCAGTCCGCCGGCAGAGGCGGCAGTTGAGCAATCGTTGCCGCTGTTGTGTGAATCGGTACGCTGACGATGACCATTCCGGCATCGGCGACAATCTCTTCGGCCCGAGACCAGTCGTCTTTCTCGAGGATACGCACCTGATATCCGGAAAGCGTCAGCATTTTTTCAAACAGTCGCCCCATTTGCCCACCGCCGCCGACGATCACCACCGGACGCAGATTCGGATAAAGCGTTTTAAAGCCTTTATCGTTCTCGCTGGAGTAAGACTCACGCATGACGCGACGCAAAACATCTTCGATAAGATCCGGCGGAACCCCAAGCGCCTCAGCCTCCTCACGGCGAGAGGCCAGCATCGCCGATTCACGTTCAGGGACGTAAATCGGCAGACCGTATTGGCTTTTAACTTCTCCGACTTCCGCAACCAGCTCCAGGCGCTTAGCCAGCAGTTCCAGCAGCGCTTTATCGACTTCATCAATTTGATCGCGTAACGCGGTCAGTTCAGCAACCATATAATCCTCTTACGCCAGACGAGCCGCCAGATGGCCTCGCAGATCCTTATCAAGTTCGCGGAGCAACGCATCGGTGGTTTCCCAACTAATGCAGGCATCGGTCACGGAGACGCCGTATTTCATATCGCAACGCGGCTGCTCAGAGGACTGGTTTCCTTCGTGGATATTGCTCTCAATCATCAGACCAATAATGGAACGATTACCATCTTTAATCTGCGCGACGACGGATTCAGCAACCGCAGGCTGGCGGCGGTAGTCTTTATTAGAATTCCCATGGCTGCAATCTACCATCAGAGAGGGTTTCAGTCCCGCCTGAGTCATCTCTTTTTCGCACTTCGCGACATCTTCCGGGCCGTAGTTGGGCGCTTTACCGCCACGCAGAATGACGTGTCCGTTTGGATTGCCCTGCGTTTGCAGCAGACACACCTGACCGGCCTGGTTAATACCGACGAAGCGGTGCGGCATCGCGGCAGCGCGCATGGCGTTAATTGCCGTTGCAAGGCTGCCATCGGTGCCGTTTTTAAAACCGACCGGCATCGACAACCCGGAGGCCATCTCGCGGTGAGTCTGAGATTCCGTCGTACGCGCGCCGATGGCGGACCAGCTAAACAGATCGCCGAGGTATTGAGGACTGTTAGGATCCAACGCTTCCGTCGCTAACGGCAGCCCCATATTGACCAGCTCAACCAGCAGACGACGCGCAATCTTCAAGCCGCCTTCTACATCAAACGAACCATCCATATGCGGATCGTTAATCAGCCCTTTCCAGCCAACGGTGGTGCGGGGTTTCTCAAAATAGACGCGCATGACCAGATAGAGGCTATCGCTGACCTCTTCGGCAAGGGCTTTAAAACGACGAGCGTACTCAATGGCGGTTTCAGGATCGTGAATCGAACAAGGACCACATACCACCAACAGGCGCGGATCGCGACCGGCGATGATGTCAGAGATGGTCTGACGAGACTGCGCGATCTGCGCTTCCTGCTCAACGCTCAGAGGGAATTCAGCTTTCAACTGATCCGGCGTGATCAAAACCTGTTCGTCAGTAATATGTACGTTATTCAGCGCGTCTTTTTGCATGATTGCGATCCTGTATAGCTCGTTTGCGATAGTTATTGCCTCAGCGAGGATGACGTAACGATACCATATGAAGTAAAGATTTCAATCCATATTCCGTAAATTTTACTTTACAGTTATAAATTAAATCGCGCCAGATTCACTTCATAATGTACAATTATATTTACAACAAGCATGCAGGTTCAGCACTTCCCCTCTTTTCACTCCATTCTTTTACGAAAAATCCTGGTGAGAATTATCTTAAAGCGGCGGGGCTGGCTAATGACGGTTTTCAGCAATAATGCTATTCTTCGCCCGGGTTTCAGCAATCTGCATCCCCCGCGCTATGACAACCTGACG
The DNA here is from genome assembly GCF_040062315.1 of Klebsiella sp. GW_Kp181. Classification (NCBI taxonomy): domain Bacteria; kingdom Pseudomonadati; phylum Pseudomonadota; class Gammaproteobacteria; order Enterobacterales; family Enterobacteriaceae; genus Klebsiella; species Klebsiella sp. GW_Kp181. Next base: position 52,692 of record NZ_JBEAFR010000048.1, on the reverse strand, counting down.
GATCCGTAATGACAGTTCTTCACCGTCTCTTTTTGACTTTAGTACTATCGCTCGTGGGTATCTCTGCTGTTGCCTCCGAACCGTCTGAAAATGTTCGGACGATCGTTTCGGGAATCGTGACCTATACACGCTGGCCGCAGTTATCCGGCCCGCCAAAGCTTTGTATTTTTTCGACATCACGTTATATCCATAGCCTGGCCGAAGAAGCACCGGAATTATTGCCTTATAAGCCCGTGATTGTTCGTAATACGGAAGAAGCCTTACAGACGACCTGCGATGGTTTTTATTTTGGCAGTGAATCTCCGACTCAGCAGTCTGAATTTACAGCTAAATATGGAAACCGGCCCCTATTGCTTATTGCGGAACAAAACACCGATTGCTCTATTGGCAGCGCATTTTGCCTGCTTATAAACAATGAGAGAGTCAGATTTTCCGTAAATCTGGATGTACTGACGCACAGCGGCGTTCGGGTTAATCCCGATGTGCTGATGCTTGCCCGGAAAACATCACATGAATAAGGATTTTTCTCAGGCCCCGCGCCCCACATTTAAAAGAGCGCTACGCCGTATCAGCATGATAAGCGTTGTTATCTCTATGACACTGGTCTGGCTATTGCTCTGCGCCGCTTCCATATTCACACTCAAGCAATACGCACAAAAAAATCTGGAGCTCACCGCCGCCACGATGGGCCGTAGTCTGGAAGCCGCGCTGGTCTTTGGCGATAGCGCGGCGGCCGAAGATACCCTGGCCACGCTGGGCAAGCAGGGACAGTTTTCGCAGGCAATCCTGGTCGACGGTCGGCAGAAGCCCTTTGCCTCATGGCATAACGATGGCCTGGCCAGGCAGGATAAAGTCAGCGACGTTATCAGCAAATGGCTATTCCCGGAACCCACGGTACAACCTATCCTGCACCAGGGGAAAGTTATCGGTGAACTTCGTCTGACCGCTCTGGACAGGCTGATAAGCTATTTCCTCGGTATCTCAATTATTGTGCTAACCGGCAGCATTTTTCTCGCCTCATGCATTGCATTGCTGCTTACCCACTCGCTGCATCGTGGCATCGTGGCTGCGCTGCAGAGTATTACCGAGGTAGTTCATGATATCCGCGAAAATCGCCATTTCTCTCGTCGGGTCCCCGAAGAGCGTATTGAAGAGTTTCACCTCTTTGCCCAGGACTTTAATAGTCTGCTGGGCGAGATGGAGGACTGGCAGCGGCAGCTTCAGGCTAAAAATGCCCAGCTTCTGCGTAGCTCCTTGCACGATCCGTTGACCGGCCTGGCTAACAGAGCCGCTTTCCGCAACGTTATTAATGCGTTGATGAAAGACGAAACCGTCCATGGTAGTTCTGCGCTGCTGTTTCTTGACGGCGATAATTTCAAGCTCATTAACGATAACTGGGGCCATGCTGCCGGCGACAAGGTGTTAATTGAGGTCGCCAGCCGCCTGATGGCCTTTGTCGGCAAACAGCACCAGGCGTGGCGTCTCGGCGGCGATGAATTTGCCATTCTGCTGCGCAATGTTCATACAGAGGCTGAAGTTCAGGCACTCTGCAGCGCATTGTCGGAACAGTTTATCCCGCCGTTTAATCTCCACAACGGCCACACCGTCAGGCTGTCGCTGAGTATTGGTTACGCGTTAACCTGGGAACATGCCTCCGCGGAAAATCTGCAAGAACTTGCCGACCAAAATATGTATCGGATGAAACACCAGCGCTTACAGCGAACGCAAAAATAAAAGGAATCACCATGATCGGGAAATATTTTGCTCCTGCTTTACTGGCCGCACTTTTTCTAAGCGGCTGTCAGGCTCCGCAAGGAAAATTCTCTGCAGAACAAATTGCAGCAATGAAGTCATATGGCTTTACTGAAGCCAATGGCGACTGGTCATTAGGAATATCTGACTCCATATTATTCGACAAAAACGACTATCACCTGCGTGCCGATAGCAAACAGCAAATTCGCACTATGGCTTCGCGTCTGGCCACCACCGGAATTACCCATAGTCGTCTCGAAGGACATACTGATAATTACGGCGAAGACGCTTACAACGAAATGTTATCGCTTAAACGCGCGAACAGCGTTGCGGATGCCTGGGCCGAAGGGGCAAATATTCCGCGCACCAATTTGACCACTCGCGGGCTCGGGAAAAAGTATCCGATAGCCAGCAACGCTACCGCACAAGGACGCGCTGAAAACCGCCGCGTCACGGTGGTTATCAGCACGCCTTAAGCACCTATTCGACTGACTTAACCTCTGTCATCGCCGTTGCTGCGCGCCAGCGCAGATAATCAACGGCGAGACACAGCGCGAGGCTAATCCCCATTAGCGGCAGCGCCAGCCCCAACATCACTGTGATAACGCCGATCGACAGACGAGCAGGCCATGCTAAGCCCAGCCACGCGTGGAGCAGCGTATTAGCCGGGTTAAAGGCCGAACTCGCGGGACGGCGTATCCACCACAAACGGTACCCCACCACGATCATCACGCAGAGCGCAATCCCGAATACGATAAGCAGTAGCTGATTGGCAAGCCCGAACAAAATTCCCATATGGAAATCCACGCCCCAGCGGGTAAGTTTAGCCATCAGCGGAAAGTCGGAAAAATGAGTGCGGTCCACGACCTGCATATTTGAACCATCGATCGCTACCGCATCAACCTGTGTCGGCCAGCTTCTGTCAATTTCATTTACCGTCCACGCGCGTCCGGAGGCCGACGGAGGACGAATCTCCAGCTTGCCTGCTTCCAGCCCGGCCTTGCGAGCAGCCTGCAGGACCTCGTCAAAATCCTCTACGCGAAGTGGGACGTTCGTCTTCTCCATCGCCCCGTGTCTCATATGATGTTCCGCATGTGGATCCTGTATTGCCGGAGTGGCTTTTTCCAGCTGCGCGTTCACCTGCGGCGTCAACCAGCCAAAGGCGGCGCGCATCTTGTCGACGTTACTGCCCGCCCATTGTGACCAGGTCAAACCGGTCGCAGAGAATAACAGCATACCGATTAGCAGCGCCCAGCCGAGAGAAACATGCAGGCGACGGTTATTCTGCACTCTATTATTTATACGACGACGCGGTCGGGTCATCGACCACAGCGCGATCCCGCCAAGAGCGGCAACCCACATCCAGGAGGCTGCCAGCTCGCTGTACAGTCGGCCGAAGTTACCCAGCAGCAAAGAGCGATGGGCATAATCAATCCACTGCCGCAGCGGCAAAATACCGCTGGTGCCGTAAACCGGCATATCACCTGTCACGCGTAACGTCACCGGATCGACAAAAATTGCCCGCGTTTCAGACTCGCCAAGATTTGGATCAATAAACATCACTCGGGTAGTATCGCCAGCCATAATCCCCGGTCGAACCGCGTGCAAACGGAGGTTTCCCTGGACCGCCTCCATTGCTACGGTAATTTGCGCGCTCAGCGGGTGCTTTTCGCCGCTGAGCGTCCCCTCCAGAGTCTCTTTATAGAGCCAGCTTTCCAGCTGCGGGGTGGCGACATAGAGCGTACCGGTCAGAGCCGCCACGAAGATAAACGGTCCGATAAACAGTCCGATATAGAAATGAAGACGACGCAGCAGGTTCAGCCATGCCGCGCGCGAGGTGCAGGTAGTCATACTTTTCCTTTTTGAGAGCAAAAGAGAACGTTGCGCAGTGCGCACATGATTTTTTAGTTAAGGAAGCAAGCAGACTGTTGCGGCGGAGCGCGGGTATGAGGGTAAAGCCAGGGAAAGTAGTGCCAGTGTTTCCGTTCCGGACGGAAAACCGGTGCGCTATAGCGTCTAAGCACCAGGCTGATCAGCAGTACCAGCGCAAAAATCATCCCTGGCACGTGGGCTAATAGTACGCAGTAGCCGCAGGCTTCAGCATGATCGACCGGCATGCTGTGCGCGTGTTCCGCAATCGAGGCGTCAGTATGCATCATGGGCATCTGATGTGATGGCATCTCTTCCGTCATTTCCATCGTTAAATGGTGCATACCGCTCATCGGATCTTTTTGCAGCGCGACAGAGATCAGCGGCGCCACCACGATCAGCAGGATCGCAAACAGCGCCAGCCACGCGGCGTGCCGTTGTGATGCCGGGTGATGAAAAATAGTGCTGACCACGGTCCCTCCGAATGAGGGCCATATTGTAAATGATTCTCAATGAAATAGTTAAAATGAAGATAAAAAAAGGGCTGGCCCATCAGGCCAGCCCTCTCATTCAGGATGTCGCGAAAGCGAATCTTAGTTAAGACGCTTCTAGTAATCGATATTAAAAATCAACAATATACAAAAATAACAATAAGTTACGCACATCCTAGATATGTTTTAAACCACCCTCGCACATGCTGCGTGGTCATTCGGTGGGCATTATCAAGCTCAGAGGATTCAGCTCGACAGCCTGCTCAAGATGGTCAGGAGCGAAGTGTGCGTATTTCATTGTTTCACGAATGTTTGCGTGCCCGAGTATCTTTTGAAGTACGAGAATGTTGCCGCCATTCATCATAAAATGCGCACCAAAAGTATGACGCAGGACGTGGGTCTTTTGCCCTTCCGTCAGCTCAATATCTGTGAGCAAAAGCATTTTCTTGAATTCCTGATAGCAGGGCTTAAACATCCTCCCTTGACGGGTAGCTAATTTTTCGTAGAGCCATTTTGGGATGGGAACAGTGCGATTCTTTTTGCCTTTGGTCTTTGTAAACGTCAGTTTGTATGGCGAAAGTTGGGGGCGAGTTAGCCGCTCTGCCTCCCCCCAGCGCGCACCAGTTGCCAGACAAATTTCGGCAATCTGTGCAAGGTCTTCATGTCCGTACTTCTGACATGCCAGCATGAGCTGCGGAATTTGCTCTAACGTCAGCCAGGACATCTCTTTTTCAGCCTCTTTGAAGACACGAATGCTATCCAGAGGGTTTGGTAAACTCCACTCCCCTAACCGCCTTAACTCGTTAAATACGGCCTCCAAATATTGCTGCTCCCGATTGACCGTTATCGGCTTTGCTACCCACTTGGCCGGGTCTTTATGATAACCATTGTCAATCTTGCCACTTAGACGCTGGTCACGATAATGCGCCCAGTCCTTAGCTGTAAGTTGTGATGCTATCGGGTCGCCTAGTCCGTTGCAGACAATTTGCAGTTTAGCCAGACGGGATTTGCTGGCAACCAGCGCCTGCCCATGCAGATTATGCCAGAGCTGAATAATCTCGCTGAGTTTGCGCCGGTCTTCTTTCTCTGACATCCACGGCTTATCTTTGGCCTCATCGCGGTAATATTGCTCATAAGCCACTGCCTCACCTTTGGTGGTGAAGCGTTTACGCACGCGACGACTTTCTCTCCCATTAACGCGAAAATCACATAGCCACTCACCGGATGAAAGTTTTTTAACAGTCAAATCCCCCCCTATTTGCTACATCTAGCACTGTGGCTAATAGACTGTCTTATAAACCGAGGTATCATCCCCATATCGAAGGACACTTAAATCAGATCCATCAACTTGCTTTTTTTAGCCTGAAACTCCTCATCAGAAATCACCCCAGCCTCTTTAAGCTCTGATAATTTTTTGAGTTGTTCGAAAGGGTCGCTACTGGCCTTATTTTTTTCGGAGGCTACTGTTTCACTTCTCAACCCTCGCCCGCTTTCAATTGCTTCAACGAGGGCAAGCTCTGACTCTTTGCTGAATGTTTTAAATTCAAGGTCATCATGGGATGTGTGCACCCTTATAACCCTATGACCAAGCGTCGACTTTCGCTCAATAGAGGTGATAGATTTTAAAGGTATAGTTTCAATTACCTCACCAATAAATCCCTTACGATAAAAAGCAACTCTGGTTTCCGTAACAATTAACGCGCCATTATGCTGGGTATTTTTTCCACTACCCATCATTTTACCGATATATCCTTCCGCCCACGCAATGACAGACTCACCTGAATTCAGATGGCTTAACTTAAATTTTTCAACATGTTTATTTTCTTTCATCACCAATTCCTTTTTAATAAATTATTTACAGAGATTCAGGGCTGAATCTAAAACCGGAGATATTGACATTTTTACACCGGAATAATTAGGGTCATCTTTCCATACTGTATCTAAATCGTAACCTTCCATTTTTCCGGACTTAACAGCGCTGGAAGCCATACCGTTAAGCGGATAACGGTTATCTGTAGCGGTATCATATACAAAAGCATATGCACCATTAACACAGGAAACCGTAGCCTTTTCAAAAGTCAGAGGCCATGTATTACCAAATGATGCTCCATCTAACGCCTGCGTTTTCTCGGCTGCGAACGCAGATGAACAGAGAACAAGTAATCCAATAGCAAATAATGAGCGCATCATAAAATCCCTTATATATGTTTCTCAATTGTAAAAATAACCGTACCTGACGGTGTAATATCAGATAAATTGCATTCAAACTCAGCAGAACCATTGGACAACCGAACTTTATTTCCGGGTAGCCGAATCACATTGAACACATCCATTGCACCATCAATACTGATGAGCCAGCGGCCGTTAGCAATATTCTTCGCAGAAATATCAACCAGCCAAGATTTACCCATACCCTCAACAAACATCAGACCATCATGATTATCTGGAATCATTGAAGGGTCAGCCAACCAGTTACCTGTTTTTTTTAATTCACCGTTTTCAAGGCGGTATTTTCTAATTGTGGCTAATGCCGTTTGCTCTGTGGGTAAGGTCACATTACTTTCATAAAGTCCACCGTTACCTGTGGCAAGCCAGTATAAAGATGCTCCCGTATCTAAAGCACAAACGATAACAACATCCCCTGGGAAGTGCTCACGGCGAACCCAAGCGCTCATCGTGCCGGATGGTATATCGAGATGGTCGCCCAGCTCTTTTTGCATGGTAAAGCCATAAGCCTGCATGATGCGCTGCAAAATCTCTTTCCCACCTGAGCTTTGCATTGCCTCCAGCAGTCGTATTCCCTGCATAGGGTAATGACCGGGCTCAAATCTTACATTTGTAAGTTCACCACCTTCCATAAGCCATTTAAGGTCTGCGCCAGTATCGAGAGCACATTGGACTATGTAGTCTCCAGGAACCTTACCCCGCTTGACCCAATTACTAATCGTGGGCAATGGAATTTTTGCGAGGTCAGAGTAAGCCTGTCTTGTTCTAACTCCATAAGAAACAAGGATTCTATCAATGACATCTCTGACGGATTGCTCTTCTTTATCCATTTGGATACCTAAATTATTTTCAATTTAACCTTTACAGGTTTTCATATGGAAAGTAGTATCCGTCCTGCACCCTGAGAATGTGCGAGAACATACTAAAAATGAATCTAACCGGAGATAATTACCTATGAATCTTCAAATTGCAATCCCCAATGGCCCGGACTTCCTCTCATATGAGGAGTTTGCAAAGCAGTACGGATGCAGCCTGAACACCGTTAAAGAGATGGTAAAGCGCGGCGAGCTGCTACTGGTGCCCCGTACTCGAGAGGGTGGCCTCGGCCGTATTAACATGATTGCCTTCCGTACGCGATTACTCGCTCAGGCGATTAATTCGCGCTATGCCGTATTCCAGTAACTTAATTTTGCAAGTTAAAGGGAGTTACAGCATGTTAGATTTTCGCGTTTCGTCACATGCACACTTTGACGACGCCTGCAAAAAATTCGCAGCCACTCATAACGTGAAAGAGCTGGCGGATAAAGCAGGCATCAAGCCGCATACGCTTTACAACAAATTAAACCCGGAACAACCGCACCAGTTAACGCCGCGCGAAATCTGGACACTGACAGACCTGACCGAAGACTCTACCCTTGTCGATGGTTTTCTGGCTCAGATCCATTGCCTGCCGTGCGTGCCAGTCAACGAACTTGCAAAAGAGAAACTGCAATCCTATGTCATGCGCGCCATGAGTGAACTCGGTGAACTGGCAAGCGGCGCAGTTTCAGACGACCGCCTTACCCCTGCACGCAAACAAAATATGATTGCTAGTGTTAATGCTGGTATTCGCATGTTGTCACTGTCGGCAATGGCTTTACAGGCACGGCTTCAGGCTAACCCGGCAATGACAAGCGTTGTAGACACCATGAGCGGCCTCGGTGCCTCATTCGGTCTGATGTGAGGTGCTTATGTTGAATACTGAACCGTCATTTGCATCCCTGCTTAAAAAGCAAAGCCCCGGCATGCACTACGGCCACGGCTGGATCTCCGGTAAGGACGGAAAGCGCTGGCACCCTTGCAACTCTCAGTCCGAATTGTTGAACGGCTTAACAGCAAAAAAAGTCTCTGCGGTTAAGCGGCTTTTAAATGCATTAATGGGGGCAAAATGAACGAAAGAATTTCAGCTCATGATACCCAGGCGAGCAAGCTTTTTAGCAATGCTGATTGTATTACAGAGCAACCGAAGACTATGACCGGCGAGGAGTGTTTCGCACGGTTTCATCAAAAGCTGAAAGCAACAGAAAATAAAGCGCTGCGTAATTTCAATAAGCTTGATGAAGATTTTAAGTTTGTGGTTTTAACGCTTGCTAACCGAAATAATCCGGGCGCGTTTCGCTCTGATGAAGTCGGTAAACCATATGAGTATTTTGATATGGAACGCCGCAAGCTGATTATTGCGTCAATGAATAAAATTTCCCGCTGGGGTGGGATTTTGCCACGGCATATTTCCATCCATGAATGCTTTTTAGCTAATTAAACAAACCCGTAATTAATGGCGTATACCCGCCGGGCATTCTTTTGCCTAAATTCAGGAGGATTTATGAGTCGAGTTATTTATTTTTCAACACCGAGTAGTGCTGACGATGATGCATTAGCAGCTTTATTTAAAGCAGCCAAAAAAGAAGAACGCAAAGACCGCGCTTTAGCCGTTTCAATCCGCCTTGAGGCACTAGCTACCCATATCACTAACAAAGGTTTAAATGCTATCGAAGCGGCTGAGTTGTTGCGCCGCGAAGCCACCCGCTATGAAAACGAATCTCAGGAGTTGCACTAATGGCCGACGCAATGGATATCGCACAACAGCGCGAACAGGCAGAACGTGAGCGCCTTATCAACAACGCGCGCAGCCGTATTGCTGCGCCATCTCGTTTTACCTGCGAGGTATGTGATGCACCAATCCCGGAAGCTCGCCGCGTTGCGATTCCGGGCGTGGCCTTTTGCGTGACCTGTCAGCAAATCAACGAACTTAAATCAAAACATTACAGGGGCGTTTAAATGAGTACAGTTCATAGTTTAAAAATTGGACCGATGTTTTTTGCAGATGTTTTATCTGGTCATAAAAAAGCTGAATTCAGAATCAATGACCGTGATTTTAAATGTGGTGATTTCCTGTTATTGCGTGAATGGGAGGGCGAATACACTGGTAATAAACTCCTTGTAAAAATCACTCACATCTTACCAATTGATAACTTGATTAGTGGTTGTGGTAATTGGGTGATGTTATCTATCACTACAATCAGTACTACCGACATATTATCGATAATTGAAGCAATGGCAGGAGGTGAGTTATGAACCTCCGCATAGAAATCGGTGATAAATGGGTTATTACCAGCGACCAGTATCAATTCATTCTGAATGAAAAGAAAGTCATTAAGTCCGGTAAAAAAGCTGGGGAGGAATGGCTCGACACTATCGGCTATTACCCGAAGATTAACCAGCTTATTTCCGGCCTGATGCACCATCATATTCATGGGTCGGATATTACCGCAATTGACGCTATGGCGGCAGAAATTGAGCGTGTAGGGCAACTATGCATTGCAGCCATTGAAGGGGCTAGCGCTGATGCATAGTTCTACGGTTGCTTATGCTTATCCGTGGAACGCTCCACGGTCGGCAATAGCCAGCCCATATCCTACCTATGACCAACAGTATCGCCGCGACCGTATGTTCGCGGCTTTGCTGCATGCGAGAAAGATGCTTTCTCTCCAGCCTGAGTGCGTGCGTTTTGACGTTTATCGCACCGCTACGGTGCTGGAGCAAAATCAGGGAAGTCAACGAGCCAATGCTTTTTTAATCAGTTTCTGCAAAAAGGCATTGCCACGTCTTGAACTGGTCGCAAAAAAATACGAGAGCGCGGGAATCAACAGCAATGTATCAACCGCCGTTTTCGGTGGTCATTTTGACACCCGACTAATGCAATATCTGGCTTCACGTATGGTTAATCTGGTCGCCAGATATAACCGCCTCCCTGACATGTCACGCGCAGATGTTGACTTGCTGGCCGGTGACATTGCTAATTTCATTCGTTCTGAGCTGGCAAATATTGATGATTCAGGTTTTGGTGAGCTCAAAACGCTATACACCTGGTACATGCACGCTGGTTTTATTTCTCTGCAATTCAATGTCACCCCTCCACATTGGGAGCGCGTGGCAAATAAATACTTCAACAAAGATGATATCGCCCCCGCAGTAATCCGTATGTTTACTGAGTCATGGTGGCGTAATCGTCTGCGTCGTGTCGCGTCGGCATGGCGCGAACACCTACAAATTGCAGTCGGCAACGTCAGCAAGAAAAAGCACGCCTACGCGAGTAAAAACTGCGTAACAGACTGGCGCGAGCAGAAGCGCCGAACACGTGAGTTTCTCAAGGGACTGGATCTCGAAGACGAAGACGGCAACCGCATCAGCCTGATTGAAAAATACGACGGTTCGGTCGCTAATCCTGCGATACGCCGCTGCGAACTGATGACCCGCATCCGTGGGTTTGAAAATATCTGCAATGAACTCGGTTATGTCGGGGAGTTTTACACCCTGACTGCACCGTCTAAATATCACGCCACGACTAAAGCGGGATACCGTAACAGCAAATGGAATGGTGCCAGCCCATCGGACACGCAGAGCTATCTAACTGGCCTTTGGGCGCGCATACGCGCCAAGCTGCACCGGGAAGAAATACGCATTTTCGGCATCCGTGTTGCCGAGCCTCATCACGACGGAACGCCGCACTGGCACATGCTGATGTTCATGTTGCCTGAGGACGTCGAGCGCGTGCGCCTTATCATCCGTGATTATGCGTGGGAGGAAGACCACCACGAACTGAGAAGCGATAAAGCCAAAAAAGCGCGCTTTCATGCCGAGGCCATTGACCCGGAAAAGGGCAGCGCTACCGGCTATGTTGCTAAATACATTTCGAAAAATATCGACGGTTATGCTCTCGATGGTGAAACCGATGACGAAAGCGGTGAGCTGCTCAAAGAGACCGCCCCTGCCGTATCTGCATGGGCGGCTCGCTGGCACATCCGTCAATTTCAGTTTATCGGTGGCGCACCGGTGACGGTATATCGTGAGTTACGTCGTCTCGCTGATACCGAGACCGCGCACGGTTTAAGCGTTGAGTTTGCCGCCGTTCATGATGCCGCTGACGCCGGTGACTGGGCTGGTTACGTTAATGCGCAGGGTGGTCCGTTTGTTCGTCGCGATGATTTGCAGGTGCGCACGCTGTATGAATCGCGCGCCGAGTTTAACCAGTACGGTGAGGAAACCGTCTGCATCCGTGGTGTGTACGATTCTGCTGTCGGTGCTGGCACCCCGATTTTAACCCGGCTAACGCAGTGGAAAATTGTGCCGAAGCGTGCCGTTGATTTGGCCGTTGACGTTAAGGGCGCTCCTGCGCCCTCTCGGAGTTCTGTCAATAACTGTACGGGAAGCGAAAGCGATCCGCCGGAGCTGGATTTATCCAAACCGTTGAGTCGAAGTGAAAGGCGGAAGCTAACGGCCAGACTCAGGGACAAAAAACGGGTCACCAGGCGTGATTATGTCCACGGAACGGATAAACAACGCGCAGCCATTGACAGAACAATAGACGAGATTCAGCTCACGACCGGTGAAACCATCAGCCGGGGTGAGGCCCTGCACATGATGGCCGGTGGCAAAAGTTGCATAAACGGCAAATGGTGCCGTGGTTCATCAACCGGTGAAATTTTCCCGGCAGCACCGTCACACCGGGAGAAGGCCAGACAAATTCTAAATCGAGTCGCGGGGTTAGCAGCAAAGCAGCACCAGAGATGACATTTAATCTTCATCGATTTCATTAACATACAGACTAATCACGATTGATAATTTTTCTTTTAATCCCTTGCTCATACGTGATACTGTATGAATATACAGTGATACTTGTGGGAGGGATTTCATGGTTGATGAATATTTCAGCCAAAGACAGAAAAAATGGGCTTGTGTGCAATTCATCGCCGAAGTGTCTTTGATTGCAAACTGCAAACCGTCAGAACTCAAGCTCGCCCTGTCTCTCATTGCTGACCTTGCAAACAGTGAAAATAAAGAACCCGAAGAAGAAGAAGTTTTCTATAAGGCTGAATAGATTATGAGAATCAATATCACGCTGGATAAAGAACAAAAAATAGGTCAGCAGATAGTCGATGCTTTCCAGAATGAATTAACACGTAAGGTGAGATGTGCTTTTCCAACCACACGGGTTACTGTTAAGAAAGGGTCTGTAACTGGCGTCGAACTACTTGGTTTCGATAAGGAGTCAGACCGTGAAGCGTTGGACGGTATCCTTCAGGAAGTCTGGGAAGACGAAAGCTGGCGTTAAACATGCTAACCGCGATGGCGCAAAAACTGGATTTTTGGGCCATCTCGGTTGAACAACTCGCTTTGCGAGGCGTTAGCTGGTTACTAGATTAACCCCAGAGTAAGCAGATTCGTCACCGCCCCGGCAATAACCCCCGGAGTTCCCTCTTTCACCGCGCTGATAATTTTATCCCCCATCGTTTCGCTGCTCCCAAGCGAATCGGGCTTTTTATTGAGCACAGCCAGTGCTTTCTCGGTCAGGCGCACATCCATAAAATACGTTTGATGGTCGGTTTCATACTGGAGGTATCCATTTTCACCAAGAAAAGTGAATGTACCTTCAACCACACTACGCAATTAATTTATTGCTTTCATTTCCGGTGAGTTAAGTTGGTTAAAGTAGTCATCGGGTAGTGCTGCGTTAAATTTTTCGTAGGTGATGACTTGCGGAACGGGAAAGTTCTCCCATAGCACCGCAAAGATTTCCGCCGTCTGTTGGTTAAATAAATCGAGGTTTTTAGACATGCAAAATTCCATTTCTAGTGAGGATAAGTGGGTTAAGCGCTGGTCGAAGCACATTACCTGTATGGCGCAGAACAATGACCTTAGTTAACGAGAGGTCGACAGCTATACCGATAAGCTGGTCGAACAGGCAAGCAGCGCAGAGCTAGGCAAGGTCATTAAAGACCTACTGAATCACATCAGAATGCAAAAATAAAAGGATCTTTATCAATATGTTATCTCTCATTTATGAAAATCCGTGGACAACTGTTTTTCTGCTGATTGTTACCAGCGCGTGTCTCAACAGTATCATTGGCACATTACGCGGCCAGTAACTTCACAGTAGCGCCCCTAACCGGCAACCTGAACGCCGGTTTTTTTATGCCATTTCCCCGCGATTTTTCCGTTTCTTAGTCGTGCATGCATTAAGTGCATCATTCTGCATGCGTGTTTACCCCATTTTTTGACGATCGCCGCCAGAGCTGGCGAGGATCCGATGACCTGTTGCAGTTGCATTAATTCCGACTCACGAAGCGGGCAGGCGAGGCGGGGAAAGCACTGCGCGCCAGAGTGCATTTTCGCATTTATTTTCGCAGCCTGAGCGCGTCGCTGTGCCGCGCGGGTTCGCGAGGGGGGCGGTGGGTGGTGTGGTGGTGTCTGAGGGCGTGGCGGGCTTCTGAGGCGGTCAGGCGTGGGGGTAAGAAAAAGCCGCCCGGAGGCGGCGGAAATCAGTCACTTTCGGTGTCGAGGGTGTAACTTTTGAACCGGATCACCTCCTGACCGGCCCAAGCGTTGACCTCGCGCATCCGGTCCTGTAGCGGGATGAGCTCGTTACGGACAAACACCTTTGCCACCTTCTCGATATCGCCGAGCGAACCGACGTTTTCCGGCTTGCCGCCCATCAGCTGGAACGGGATGCGGTGAGCGTCAAGCAGGTCGGTGGCGCTGACTTTTTTGATATTGAAGAAATCGTCTTTCGTTGCCACCTCACTGAGCGGCACAATTTTTATGCCGTCTGGTTTTCCGTGCGGTGCGTAGAAAAACAGATTTTTGAAGTTGCCGAGCCCCTTCGAACTGCGCATCGCATCGCGCAACGCCTCAACATCGGTACCGCTTTGCGCGGCGTCCGTCACATACATGATGTAACCCGCATGCGCCCCGTTCTGGTAATACTTGCGACGGAACAGCGTCGCCGCTTCATTCAGCCAGGCGGAGTTTAGCGCGCTGAGATATTCCGGCATGCCGTACAGTTCCTGGTTGATGTCTGGCTCCAGCAGGTGGAATACGGATCCCGGCGCGAACGGGTGCGGCTGGTCAAATGACGGCACCCACCAGTAGACATCATCTTCTATACCACGCCGCGTGTTTTTAGCCGGTGACGCTTCCAGCTTCAGCGGGCGACCGGTGACACTCTTTCGAAGCTCTAAAAACGCGTTGCCAAACACCAGAAAATCAAGCGCGAAGCGGCTGAAGTCCTGTTGTGACAGTAGCGGGTGCGGAATAAACGTTGAGGCCAGAATGTTGCGCTTAACGTAAATTGGCGAGCTGTGATGAACGGCGGCGCGCAGGCTTTTCGCCAGCCCGTTAAAGCTGACCGGCGGTTCGAACCAGCGGCCATTATTGACGCATTCCACGTAATCCAGAATATCGCGGCGGTCGAGCACGGCACTCGGTTCACCAAAGGTAAACGCCTCCATTTTTTGGGGCGCGCTGTCTTTCATGTTGCGCGGGCGCTTTTGTGGCTGCGGCTTGCGGCCTTTGTATTTACTCATCAGTTGAACTCCAGAATGGATGATGTTACCTGGCCGCTGCCAGCGGTAAGCGGTTCGTTTAACAGCGCGTGCATGGTCGCCCAGGCGACGTCCGCGTGACTGGCTTCCTCGGTGCGGCTGGCCTCATAGGTGGCGCTGCGCCCGCTGCTGGTCATGGTCTTACGGATTGCCATAAACGAGGTGGTGATGTCGGTGGCGCTGACGTCATATTCGAGACAGCCACGGCGGATAACGTCTTTTGCTTTCAGCACCATTGCGGTTTTCATTTCCGGCGTGTAGCGGATATCGCGGGCGGCGGGATAAAACGAGCGAACCAGCTGGAAGACGCCAATACCGAGGCCGGTCGCATCGATACCGATGTACTCAACGTTGTATTTTTCGGTGAGCTGGCGGATGGATTCGGCCTGAGTCGCGAAGTCCATGCCTTTCCACTGATGGCGCTCCAGGATGCGAAACTTGCCCCCGGCGACAACCGGCGGTGCGAGCACCACACACCCGGCGCTGTCGCCGCTGTGCGAAGGGTCGTATCCCACCCAGACCGGGCGGGAGCCGAACGGGTTGTCGGCGAACGGGGCAAAGTCTTCCCACTCTTCCAGACTGTCGACCATGCAGCGTTGCAAATCCTCGAACGGGAACACCGACGCCTTGTCGTCAACGAACTCGCACATAAACAGATTGCGGAAGTCGTCGACGCTGTTTTCGCGCTTGAGTTGCTCCAGATTGAACAGCGTACAGCCCCCGGCGAGCGCATCCTCAATGGTGACAATCTGCCGCCACTGACCGTCAGGACACGCCACGCCAGCGGCGAGCGCGTCATGACTGATATCGATGTCAACCCGCTCGCTGGCGCTGGCGCGGCCCCGGTTGAATAATTCCCCCGACCAGAACGGGTAAGCGCCGTGTGCCAGGGTGGAAGGTGTCGAAAAGTAGGTGCTGCGCAGGTGGCTTTGTGAGGCCATGCCCGACGACACTTTGCGTAGTTTCTGGAAGTTGGGGATCCAGAAAATTTCGTCGACATAAAGGTCGCCGTTGTGGCTCTGCGCGGTGTTTGAGTTGGTGCCGAGAAAAATCAGCTTTGCGCCGTTGTTGCCTATGACAATCGGGTCACCGGTCAGGTCGACATCGACCCGGCGGGCAAACTGAATGATGTACTCGCGGAATACATACGCCTGCGTCTTACTCGCTGACAGGAAAATCTGGTTATGGCCGGTTTTCAGCGCATGCAGCAGCGCCTCGCGGGAAAAGTAGAACGTCGCCCCAATCTGGCGCGATTTCAGAATGTCGCGAATACGGTGCTCAAGCCCGGCGCGGTGCCAGCGGATCTGATACTCGAAAGACTCCGCGAAAAAAATCTCTTCCAGTTTCTCGATAGCCTCGTCGCTGAAAAAGTTCTTTGTCGGCTTTTTGCGGTCGCCTTTGTTGCGGTTGGCCACATTGGGATTAAGGTCAACCTCATTTCCGGTCTGGCCATAGCGATTAATGCGCGCAAAGCGCTCCATCTGTCGGGACAGAAAATCCGCCACCTTGAAATCGTGGGGTGTCAGGTTGGGCTTTGCGTAGAGCTGAATCAGCCGGGCCTCTAAGGTACTTTCGACCCGGTTCAGCGGTGCCGTTTCGTCCCACTGGTCGCGCTGTTTCCAGCTCTGCACCGTCGGGCGTTTGGTCTGCAATATTTCGGCAATCTGCGGCACGGAAAACCCTTGCCAGTACAGCAAAGCCGCCTGGCGTCGCGGGTCGTTTAATAAAGTGGTGTCGGTGGTGATGGTCATGGATGCCTCGCCGTGATTGATACAGGGCAAGGCTAAAGAAACGGGTGATGCGAATCGCTAAGGTGCTGTTGTGTGAGGGATAAGCCATCCGGGATTGATAGCGGGTGGGCGGCGACGTCGGGAAACTAACCCCGACCCGTTAACCCGATATCAGGACTCCTGACAATGGCAAAAAAAGTTTCAAAATGGTTTCGCATCGGCGTCGAAGGCGATACCTGTGACGGCCGCGTTATCAGCGCGACGGATATTCAGGAAATGGCAGAGACCTTTGACCCCCGCGTCTATGGTTGCCGCATTAACCTCGAACACCTGAAAGGCATCCTGCCGGATGGCCCGTTCAGCCGTTACGGCGATGTGGTTGAGCTGAAGTCTGAAAAGATTGACGACGATTCGGTACTGAAAGGCAAGCTGGCGCTGTTCGCCAAAATCACCCCGACCGATGACCTGATCGCAATGAATAAAAAATTGCAGAAGGTCTACACCTCAATGGAAATTCAGCCGAATTTCGCCAATAGCGGTAAATGCTACCTGGTCGGCCTGGCGGTGACCGATGACCCGGCCAGCCTCGGCACCGAATACCTCGAATTTTGCCGGGGTGCCAAATTTAACCCCCTCAACCGCTTCAAAGCCGAGCCGGGCAACCTGATTTCCGTCGCCACCCTCGCCGAGCTGGAGTTTGAAGACCAGGCGGAAAATGTCTTTACCGCCCTGAGTGACAAAGTGAAAGCGATCTTCAGCCGCAAACAGGCCAGCGATGACGCCCGTTTTCAGGATGTGCATGAAGCCGTGACGGCCGTCAGTGAACATGTGCAGGAAAACCTAACCGCCACTGAGCAGCGTCTTGCCACGCTGGAAAATGCCTTTGCGACGCTGAAACAGGACGTCACCACTAAGGCCGACCAGACCAGCCAGGCATTCAGCAAGTTAAAAACGTCGCTGGATAAAACCGAAAGCACCGCGCAGCCACGCCGCAAGCTCTCCACCGGTGGCGGTGGCGATGAGCTGCTGACCGACTGCTAAACGGTCATGAATTTATCGCCGGGCGACAGGCTTGCCCGGTCAGACAACCCGATTTAACCCAACAGGAAAGACTATGCGTCAGGAAACCCGTTTTAAATTCAATGCCTACCTGTCCCGCGTTGCCGAGCTGAACGGCATCGACCCGGACGACGTGAGTAAAAAATTCTCCGTCGAACCGTCCGTCACGCAAACCATGATGAACACCGTGCAGATGTCCTCGGCCTTTTTGCAGAAAATTAATATCGTGCCGGTGGATGAGCTGAAGGGTGAAAAAATTGGCGTCGGCGTCAATGGCACCATCGCCAGCACCACGGACACTAACAGCGGCAAGGAGCGTAAAACCGCCGACTTTACCGCGCTGGAGTCCAAAAAATACGAGTGCGATCAGGTCAACTTTGACTTCCACTTTAAATATAAAAAGCTGGATTTGTGGGCGCGCTTCCAGGACTTCCAGCGCCGTATTCGCGATGCCATCATCCAGCGGCAGGCGCTCGATTTCATCATGGCCGGGTTCAACGGCGTTGAGCGCGCCGAAACCTCTGACCGCGCCGCTCATCCGATGTTGCAGGACGTCGCCGTCGGCTGGCCGCAGAAATACCGCAATGAAGCGCCGACCCGTGTGATGAGCAAAATCGTTGACGAGGAAGGGAACGTCGTTTCCGCTGTTATCCGTGTGGGTAAAAACGGCGATTACGTTAACCTCGATGCGCTGGTCATGGATGCCACCGACAACCTGATTGACGAGATTTATCAGGAAGATTCGGAGCTCGTCGCGATTGTGGGTCGTAAGCTGCTGGCCGACAAATATTTCCCGATCGTCAACAAAGACCAGCCCAACAGCGAAGCGCTCGCGGCTGACATCATTATCAGCCAGAAACGCATCGGCAACCTGCCCGCTGTGCGTGTGCCGTACTTCCCGGCGAACGCGATTATGGTGACGCGTCTCGATAACCTGTCCATCTATTTCATGGATGAAAGCCACCGCCGCTCCATCATCGAAAACCCGAAACTCGACCAGGTGGAAAACTACGAATCGATGAACATCGATTACGTGGTCGAAACCTACGCCGCCGGGTGCTTCATTGAAAATATCAAGCTGGGCGATTTCTCTGCCGCGCAACCGGAGGGCTAACCGATGACGAGCCCCGCACAGCGTCACATGATGCGGGTCTCGGCCATTGAAACCGCGCAGCGGGAAAACAACCCGCTGCGGCATGCCACTGCCTACGAGCAGATGCTGGTTAAGCTGGCCGCAGACCAACGCACGTTAAAAGCCATCTTTGGTAAAGAGCTGAAAGCCACGAAAAAGCGCGAGCTGCTGCCGTTCTATCTGCCGTGGGTCAGTGGCGTGCTGGAACAGGGAAAAGGCGCACAGGATGACATCGTGATGACCGTCATGCTGTGGCGTCTCGATGTCGGCGATATCGGCGGCGCGATGGATATTGCTCGCTACGCGTTTAAGTACGGTCTGACCATGCCAGGCAAACACCGCCGCCCGCCGCAGTACATGTTTACCGAAGAGGTGGCGCTCGCCGCCATGCGCGCCCATGCTGCCGGTGAACCGGTCGTCATCAGCCAGCTACTCGACACGCTGGCGCTGACCGCCGCCGCAGATATGCCTGATGAAGTGCGCGCAAAGCTGCACAAAATCACCGGCCAGGTGTTAAGGGACAACAAACAGCCCGCCGACGCGCTGGCCCACCTCAAACGCGCGATGCAGCTCGATTGTCAGGCAGGCGTCAAAAAAGACATTGAACGGCTTGAGCGTGAGCTGAAGCCCAAACCGGCAACGGTTGTTAAAGCCCCGGCAAGAGCGCCGCGCGCCGTGAAAACCACGGCACCGGCTAAACGTGGCCGACCGAAAAAGACCGCCGGTTAACAGAATGCGCCCCGCGCCAGGGCGGCACGCCGGTCGATGAGGGTGATTTACCCGACCTGAGACCGGCGTCCACCGCCCACCTATTCAGAGGTAGTCATGACGACGCTGATTATTAAAAAGAACGATGAGCCGCAGCCGGGTGGCGTGGTGGCCATCCCGCCGCCTGCCAGCGATGAGCCGGTGATAAAAAATACGTTTTTCTTTCCTGACATCGACCCGAAACGCGTGCGTGAAGGGATGCGCCTTGAGCAGACCGTCGCCCCGGCCCGGCTGCGTGAGGCCATCAAAACCGGCATCGCCGAAACCAACGCCGAGCTGTTTTTGTGGCGGGAACAGCAGATTGCCGGGGGTTTTAGCAAACTGGCCGACGTGCCGGCTGACGATCTCGACGGCGAGAGTGTTCGCGTTTTCTATTACCTGCGCGCCGTCACCTCAATGGCGACCGCCACGCTCTATGAGCGTTATCGCGGTGTGGATGCCAGCGCCAAAGGTGACAAGAAAGCCGACAGCATCGATACCACTGTCGACGAGCTGTGGCGGGACATGCGCTGGGCAGTATCACGCGTCCAGGACAAACCCCGC
The DNA here is from genome assembly GCF_040062315.1 of Klebsiella sp. GW_Kp181. Classification (NCBI taxonomy): domain Bacteria; kingdom Pseudomonadati; phylum Pseudomonadota; class Gammaproteobacteria; order Enterobacterales; family Enterobacteriaceae; genus Klebsiella; species Klebsiella sp. GW_Kp181. The sequence continues at coordinate 32,702 of NZ_JBEAFR010000048.1, read as the reverse complement.
TGCATCGTGAGCCAAATCTGATGCAGGCCATCGCGCAACAGGGCGACACGCTCGACATGATTTGCGCCCGGTATTACGGGCGCACTGAGGGGGTCTTCGAGTCGGTGCTCGCCGCAAATCCGGGGTTAGCCGAGCTCGGCGCAGTATTGCCGCATGGCACTGTGATCGAACTGCCTGATGTGAAGTCATCCCCCGTAACAGAAACCATAAACCTCTGGGAGTAACCACATGACGGAAGGGGAAAAAAGCGTCATTTCGCTTTTTATAATCGGCGCGCTGATTGTCGTCGGTAAAGTGCTGGCCGGTGGTGAACCGATTACCGCACGTCTTTTTATTGGTCGCACGTTGCTGGGTGGCTTTGTTTCGATGGTGGCCGGGGTTGCCCTGGTACAGTTTCCAGACTTGCCAACCGCGGCCGTGTGCGGATTTGGCTCCATGCTGGGTATCGCCGGTTATCAGGCGGTAGAGCTTGCTATCCAGCGCAAGATTAAAAAAGGGGAAAACGATGGCAGTCATTAAAACACATCCCAACGTTGCGGCATTCCTCGACACGCTGGCGTTTTCGGAAGGGACAGCAACGCATCCGCTGACCCGAAACAACGGTTACGACGTTATCGTCACGGGTATCGATGGCAAGCCGGAGATTTTTACCGATTATCGCGATCACCCGTTCGCCGGTGGACGCCCGGCGAAGGTCTTCAATCGTCACGGGGAAAAATCCACGGCATCCGGGCGTTACCAGCAGCTTTATCTGTTCTGGCCGCATTATCAGAAACAGCTCGCTTTGCCGGATTTCAGCCCGGTATCACAGGACAGGCTCGCCATTCAGCTTATTCGGGAGCGTGGTGCGCTGGAAGATTTGCAGCAGGGGCGCATCGAGCGCGCGATTTCCCGCTGTCGCAATATCTGGGCTTCATTGCCGGGTGCCGGATACGGTCAGCGTGAGCACAGCCTCGACAAGCTGGTCGCAGTGTGGCGCAAGGCCGGAGGGGGAACTGCATGAAGATAGTGATTCTCCTGCTGGCGCTGGCCTGTGCGGGTCTGCTGTGGATGCGACACGATAACAGCAATTTGCGCGCCTCATTTGAACGTGCGAACCGGGTCGCCGGTACGCAGAAAACCACGATCACCATGCTGAAAAATCAGCTCAAGGTTGCCGCAGAGCAGTCGCAACGTAAAGAGCTGGCGCAGGTCGCCATGCGGGACAAGCTTGCAGAGGCTAACCTGCTGGCTTTCAGGCGTGAACAAACCATCACGAGGTTACTCAATGAAAATGACGCGTTTCGCCTCTGGTATCGCGCTGATTTACCTGATGCTGTGCGCCGGTTGCACCAGCGCACCGCCTGTACCAACGCCGCCGCCGGTGATTGTTTACAACGCCTGCCCGAAGGTCAGCCCCTGCCCGATGCCGGGAAGCGACCCGGTAACTAATGGCGACCTGAGCGCGGATATACGCCAGCTTGAAAGTGCCCTACAGCGTTGCGCAATTCAGGTTGATACGGTGAAACAATGTCAGGATGAAATCGATGCAAAAGCCCAACAGTCTGCGAAAAGCCTTAACTGATGCGGTGCCGGTACTGCGTACCAACCCTGATATGCTTTGTCTTCGCCTGGACGATGGCAACAATACGGCGACTCTGGCGAGATCCCTGTCGTTTGAAAAGCGGTACACGCTTAACATCGTGGTGACGGATTTCACCGACGATATTGACCTGTTGTTTGTGCCGATTATGGCCTGGCTGCGCGTCAATCAGCCGGACATCATGACAACCGATGAAGGAAGAAAAAAGGGCTTTATCTGGTATGCCGACATCAATAACGACAGTAGCCTAGATGTCAGCATCAGCCTGTTGCTGACCGAGCGAACGCTGGTCAAAGAGATCGACGGCGCGCTGCACGTTGAGAACATCCCGGAGCCGACACCGCCGGAGCCGGTAGCGCGCCCCGTTGAGATGTGGAGTAATGGCGAACTGGTGAGTAAATGGGATGAATGACTTCAAACCCTTTGAGGACAAGCTTACCGGGTTGATAGCGGCCCTTTCTCCTGCCGGGCGGCGTCGGATGACCGTCGACATTGCGAAGAAACTGCGCCAGCGGCAACAGCAGCGTATTAAGTCGCAGAAAGCGCCGGACGGTTCGCCCTTTACCCCGCGTAAGCGCCAGCCCGTCAGGGCAAAGAAAGGCCGTATTAAGCGCGAGATGTTCGCGAAACTGCGAACCAATCGCTATATGAAAGCGACCGGTAACGACATTGCGGCAGTGGTGGAATTTACCGGAAAAGTGCAGCGCATCGCCCGCGTGCATCAGTTTGGATTACAAGATAAACCCTCCCTATACGGCCGCGTTATTGAGTACCCTACGCGCCAGTTAGTTGGCTTTTCTATTGATGATGTTGACTTTGTGGAGGCCTTGATCATTAATAATCTACAGGAATAATCCCAAAAGAAGGTGGCGCGTGCGAGAAACTAGCGAAGAAAATGAAAATCAGGTTAATAAGAAAATAGAATTGATGATTAAAGTTATCATTCGCACGGATACGTATTTAAATTATGCTAATACTAAGTCAACAATATTGCTCAGCTTGGCCTCTGCCATAATAGCTGCAATTGCCGTGAACTTTGACAAAATTACTTCTTTTGTTGTTGTTGGTTCTGATAAGTGTTTCTTGTCTTTCTTGCTTGGATTGGCTTTGTGTTTTCTTATAGTGTCAGTGTTTTTTTCATTGAAAGGGATAACTCCTTTTATTAAGGTAAGTGAAAGTGTTAATACCTTTTCATTTGTTGATATAGTGAAAGGCTACGATAGTCTGGCTGATTATAAAAAAGAATTTTGTACAGTAGGTGACTCATCTTTCCTTAATCAATTAATATCATTGAATCATAATTTGTCAAAGGCTTTGTTATCAAAATATGAAAATCAAATAATTGCTATAAAATGTATCGAGGTGGCTACCGGTGTAATTTGCTTCTCCATTTATATAATTTTCTTATCTAATCTGTGAGGGTGGGGTATGTCAATTAAGAATATATATTCTAACTTAGAGCGTAGTCTGGAAAAAACAATTTCTGAATCACGGGCAAGATCGCGCGATTTAGTAAAAGCAGATTCTGCTTTTGATTCAGCATCTGGGCTTGAGGGGTTAGGTAAGTCATTTGATTTTCTGAATGATGCTGTAGCTATGGAAAGTATTCAAGAAAGTGTTGCTAATCAACACTATGGCGTAAAAGAAATAGTAAGGGGGAAATTTGGTAAGCATGGGAAGTTAATGCCTACATTCGGCTGTCATCCTGATTTTTCAAATATGAAGGAGGGAGAGTTAAGGAATGGATATGCCATAACAATGTTTATGGATATTATAGGTTCAACTAAGCTAGGTGTTATATTTACTCCTGATATAGTCTTTAGAATTAAAAACGATATCATAAGATGCACTATTGAAACTGTTAATTCATTTGATGGTCACGTCCATAGAATAATGGGGGATGCTGTGATGGCTTTCTTCAGAAGTGATATAAATACGCAGGAGGGTCGAATTGCTGATAGTGCTGTTGATGCAATAAACTGTGCTACATACTTAATAGAAATGTTTAAAAGTGTCGTAATACCCAAACTTAATGATTTAGGTGTTGATGAGAACTTAGGGATAAGAATTGGTATCGATTATGGAGCGAATGATCAAGTTGTATGGGGGGTGTATGGGTATCAGGAGAGTCGAGAGGTTACTGCAACTTCATTTTTTGTCGATGTGGCAGCAAAACTTCAACAAAAGGCACCAAAGAATTGCATAATGATTGGCGATAGTCTTGCCCAACTTTTAGGACTTGATGATAATCAGTTGTCTATTAAAACTGTTACAAAATCGAATGAAACTGTACCTGTAAAATACATTACTCCAAACTATAAAGATGCTCAAGGTAATCCAATTAATTATAAGCAGTTTGTTTTAAAGAATGAATTTTATCTCAAGCTATTACCAACGAGTATAGAAGAGGAAAGTTTTTATATCAGAGCAAGCCTGAAAGATGATGAAGATGATGTGTCTGATGATGAATATTACCCTTGCTCTCGAACAATAAAAAAAGGGAGAGGGATATCGTTTAAAGGATACTTTCATTCGGGCACTCTATATAAAAATCCGAGATTTAAATTCAGGGTGGTAAACACCGGCAGTGAGGCGTCTAAAAATTTAAATAATGGGAATCACGAGGCGTTTGAAAACGCCACCTTCTCATCTGCTGATAAACGGTATTTTGCAAAACATTGGGAGGAAACTGCATATAAAGGCCTCCACCATATGTATGTGTCTTTTTGGGATGGGGAACAGCCTATCACAAATGAACAATGTTTCTCAGTTTTTATTAATGAGTAATTAATTCGCATCACATTTCTTTTATCTTTATAGCATAGTCTTGATGTGCCAGCCTTGAGCAAAAAGCTAAAAATTGCCGACAGAACTCTCTGGCGGCATCCTTTCCCCTATGAAAACTCTCGCATCTATCCAGGAACTTGCCCGGGCGATACGCAACATGATCCGCACCGGCATCGTCGTCGAAACTGACCTCGATGCCGGGCGCTGTCGCGTGCAGACCGGCGGCATTTATACCGACTGGCTCCAGTGGTTAACTCATCGCGCCGGGCGCTCGCGCACCTGGTGGGCTCCCTCAATTGGTGAGCAGGTGATGATTCTGGCCGTGGGCGGTGAGCTCGATACCGCTTTTGTGCTGCCGGGTATTTATTCCGACGATAACCCCGTGCCATCGGCCTCAGCGGATGCCTGGCTCGTCGAGTTTCCTGATGGTGCTGTCATGAGTTATGAGCCGGAAACCGGCGCGCTGACCGTCACCGGCATTAAAACTGCCGATGTGACCGCATCCGATTCGGTTGCCGTCAGCGTGCCGGTGGTGCTGGTAAAAGCATCGACGCGCGTCACCCTCGATACGCCGGAGGTGGTCTGCACCAACAAGCTGACGACCGGCACGCTGGAGGTGAAGCAAGGCGGCAAGATGTCCGGTGATATCGAGCACAGCGGCGGCGCTTTCACTTCCAACGGTGTTCAGGTGGATAAACACGGCCACGGCGGTATCAGGCGTGGCGATGAATGGACGGAGGGCACCCAATGACGGCGCGTTATATCGGCATGAACCGCTCGACCGGTGAAAGCATTTCAGACGTTGACCATATCAGCCAGAGCATTGGGGATATTCTGCGCACGCCCGTCGGCTCCCGCGTCATGCGTCGTGAATATGGCTCGCTGTTGTCGCAGATGATTGACCAGCCTCAGACACCGGCGCTTGAGCTGCAAATTATGGCCGCGTGCTACATGGCGATCCTGAAGTGGGAGCCGCGCGTCAGGCTGACCAGCATCACCACAGCGCGGCAGTTTAACGGGCAGATGGTCGTCGACGTGACCGGACAAATCACCGATACCGGCGAGAGCCTTTCCTTAACCATCCCTGTGAGTTGAACCTATGGCAGTTATCGACCTGAGCCAGCTCCCCGCGCCTGATGTGGTGGAAACACTGGATTTTGAAGCCATCCTCGCCGAGCGCAAAGCGACGCTCATTTCACTGTACCCGGAAGACGAGCAGGAAGCGATCGCCAGGACGCTGACACTGGAATCAGATCCACTGGTGAAATATCTGGAAGAGAATGCCTACCGGGAGGTGATTTTACGCCAGCGTATCAACGAGGCGGCAAAAGCGGGCATGGTGGCCTACGCCATCAAAAACGACCTCGAACAGCTCGCGGCAAACAATAACGTTGAGCGCCTGGTCATCACCCCCGGAGACGATACCCAAATCCCGCCGGTGGCGGCGGTCATGGAATCCGACAGTGATTTACGCCAGCGTGTACCGGCCGCGTTTGAGGGCATGAGTGTCGCCGGGCCAACCGGTGCCTATGAATTTCATGCCCTGAGCGCCGATGGTCGTGTCGCGGATGCCTCGGCGAACAGCCCGGCCCCGGCTGAGGTCACTATCGCGGTGCTGTCGCGGGAAGGTGACGGCACCGCGTCGGATGATTTACTGCTGGCCGTCAGTACCGCGCTGAATGATGAGAGCGTGCGCCCGGTGGGTGATCGCCTGACAGTCGTCTCGGCCGAAATTGTCAGTTATGCGGTCAATGCGGTGTTGTTCGTCTACCCCGGCCCGGCGACCGAGCCCATTCTTGCCGCCGCGAAAGCGCAGTTAACCGCTTATATCACAGAGCAGCGCCGCCTCGGTCGGGATATTCGCATGTCTGCCATCTATGCCGCGCTGCATGTGCAGGGTGTCCAGCGCGTCGAACTGCGCGAGCCACTGGCTGACGTCGTGCTCGATAAAACCCAGGCCGCATACTGCACCGAAACCAGTGTCGTGATCGGGGGCTCCGATGAGTAATTCGCTGATGGCGACCGGGTCGTCGGTGCTGGAACAGCGAGCCGCCGCCGCGTGTGCCGTCATCAGTGATTTATCTGTGCCTCTGCGTGATTTGTGGAACCCCTGGCGATGCCCCGTAAAATTTCTGCCGTATCTGGCGTGGGCGTTTTCTGTCGACCGCTGGGAAGAAACCTGGTCGGAAACAGAGAAACGCCAGGCGGTCAGTGATGCTTTCTGGATCCACCAACGCAAGGGAACCGTCGCCGCCGTGCGGCGCGTGATTGAAACGCTGGGCTATAGCATGACGCTCCAGGAATGGTGGACGGTAGCTGACCCCGCAGGGACATTCCGCCTTGAGATTGACCTCAATGACATTGGTATCACTGAGGCAATGATTAAGGAGCTTGAGAGGATTATTGGCGATGCAAAACCCGTGAGCCGCCATATATCACAGCTAACGCTATCGGTGAGCACTAAAGGCATTGCAAATGTTGGGTGTGCAATATTAGACGGGGAAGAAATAACGATTTATCCGGCTGGCTATACCCCGGATGAAAGTATTTATTACGACGGGCAAGCCCATTACGACGGGAATTATCATTTTTCAGGTGACAGCAAATGAATATTAGTGAAAAACCACAATGGGAAAATAATATTAGTATGCTTGCCCGCCAACAAAAGGTTGAAGGCGGGAGAGATGGTGCGGCTAATATTCAGGCTCAGCAACTGGCTAACCGCACGCAATATCTGAAAGAGCAACTAGATGCATATAACAATATGATTAAATCTGGAGAATTACCCTTCTCTGATTTAGCCACCGCACAGGCCGCAATAGATGCCGGAAAAATTCCACTGGACGCCCCTTTCTCTTATCGTTCTGATAGCGATGAGATCTGGGCGATAGAGGGGAAAAATGCCGCAGGTACTGCAACGCCAGTTGTTGATAAAGATGGCAAGCTTAAGGCATACCCCACTGCGAAGGCAGTAGAAACCGCCGCAGTTGTGGTGCGGGAAGTTGACGACAGGACCTCTGAGGTATTACGCGTACCGAGAATGTTTGACGAGGAAGGGTTGAGGATTGTCGGTGGTTTTCTTGATAAAGAAGGGCACTCGCCGGTATACGGTAATGAAAATGGAGATGTAGGGCTTGCGAATTTAAAGGTGAAAATTATTACGGATGACCTTGCGCTGGCTGCTTTTCATAGCCGGGACATGACAACCGAATTTTTTCGCCTGTCAAAAAACGGCGGGGTCATTATAGGTAATGTGGAAATATTCCAGATTCCGGGGCCTGCTGGAATTGTCTGGACGGATAAAAACTATATCCCTTATGCCGCTGACCCAAAATTCGCAGCATCGTCAGGACAGGACATTCCAGTGATGGGGGGCGGGGTTACTCCAGTTGCCAAATCTGTCAGGATCAGGATGTGTGACAGTATGGGGGTGCGATCTGATGGGCAGTCGCTTTCTTTGGGGCTGGCCACAAACCTGACCAACAACCATGCTCTGTCAATTATTCAGCGCTACGCAAATAAGGGATTCAGCAAAAATAATAACTCCGATACCACCGATACTGACACGATGGTGCCGCTGGTTGAAAAAGACTATACACCGGTAGAGGGCACATACCCTGGCGGTGAAACCCCCTGCACCGGCATGACCGATAAGCTTACCGAATTGCTGATGCAGGAATCGGGGCTTGATTTTGGCGAACTGGGCAGTTTTTTCTTTTCTTCTGCGCCAGGAAAAGGCGGTCAGCCTATTGAGAACCTGATGAAAGGCACTGTCCCTTATCAGCGCATGCTTGATCACGTATCAAACACGGTTCGACTTTGTGCTGCGCAGGGCCTGACCCATGCTGAACTGGCGGCGGTTTTTATGCAGGGCGAGTCAGATTACAGTGCATCAACTACTCGGGCGGTGTATCTGGAGCGTCTTCTGCAATACCGGGATGACTCCGCTGCGGATAAAATGGCAATAACCGGGCAACAATTTGAGCCGTTATTTATCAGCTATCAGCTGAGTGCGCACAGGGCTTATAACAAGTCTGTTCCCACGATTGCGCTGGCCCAACGTGATGCAGCATTACAGGGTAAATCATGGCTCAGTGCGCCCGGCTATATTATGGATTACAACGCTGATCATATTCACGCTGTCAATTACTCGTATCAAATGTGGGCGTATTACCACGGCATCCTTATTTACAAATTATTGCAGGATGACCTGAATGACAGAGAACGCGGCATGCATCGCCTTGACGTTATCAATGAGTTCAGGCAAGGGGTTATTAATGATCTCTTGCTAAACGTTCCGGTTAAACCCGTGGTATTCGATACCGCCTGGGTCACCGCTGCGCCCAATATGGGATTTGATATCCGCAGCGCCTCTAATGTGATGATTGATATTATTTCATCTGTTTCAATCGTCGGGCAGGACCGAATCCGAATTATTACAACCCGTCCACTGGCGGACGGGGAGTTTATCTCTTACGGCTGGGGACGGACTGGCGACGCTGCGGGTAACGGTCGAGTCTCTGGCCCGCGAGGGAATGTCCGCGACAGCCAGGGAGACCTCAACGGATATCACTACACCGACGGTGCCGGAACAACGCGTGCACTTCACAACTGGTTAAATATTATTGGGTGAGCAATATGGCTACTGTTTTTCGTTCGTTAGATGTCGAAATTACCGGCAGCGGTTTAAAACCGATTTACGTTCCGTTTAAAACTATTCCCGGGCTGATTGCAGGCTGGAGGCCTGGACAATCTGGCCTTACCGATATCAGCGGAAACGGGCACACATTAACGGCAGTCGGTGAGCCGGTTGTTACTGAGCTGTCTTTTATCGGCGATATGCTGAACGGGTTTAAAACTTCAGTCCCCGATGGGCTGGAGAGGTCAATACTCGCCGTGTACCGTCACCCGGTTGACGTTGATACCGTAGCGCCCGCGTCAACATATGGCTATCCGGTCAGCAATCTGATGCAGCAAACTTCCACACTCGGAACGGGGTTCGGGATTGTCGGTGCCAGTAACGTATCGGCGGCTCTGTCGCGCTGTAACGCGCTTGTAGGCGCAAATGTAAAGGCGTCAACGCTGTTATCTGTGGCGACTGGCCCGGCAGATCCATTGGCCCGCAGAACAGAATTTGCGTTTATAGGCGCCGATACCAGTGGCGCTAATTTGTCTGCGCATATGTATTACCCTAAAAACAGCGACTCGCTACAGGCAGGTGTTCTGAATACCGCATCAGGAACGCTGGCCACCCGAAAAACAGGCGTGGATTTTAACCTGCTGTGCTGGGAAGATCCGAGCACGCCAGCTGTGCCGTACTCAGGTATGGAATTACTGGAGGTTTTATTTTACGACCATCAGCTGACTCTGGCTGAATATCAGGCCCAGTATGCTCAATCGAAAGCGTACGCGGCATCAATCGGGTTTTCGATTTAACAATGACGTAAGGGGTCTGGGAGTTATGAGAAAACTCTTTTATGCACGACTTACCAGCGCCGGTGAGCAGAGAATTGCGGCAGCGGCATTATCTGGGGAGCCGGTGAACTTTAGTGAGATGGCTGTTGGTGATGGCGGAGGTGAATTGTCTGAGCCATCACTCATTGATAATCTGGTCAATGAAAGATATCGCGCCCCGGTGAATCGTGTTGTCATCGCTGACCAGGCTGCTAACGTCATCCGCGTTGAAATGATCATGATGCCGCAGGTGGGGGGATTCTGGCTACGCGAAGCGGCGCTCTATGATGATGAGGGAATTTGCCTTGCCGTTGCGAATATGGCTCCGACCTATAAGCCGCTGCTTGCGGAGGGGGCCGGGCGATTACAGTCAGTTAATATGTGGATTGCCGTCAGCAAAACCAGCGATGTGACGATTAAAGCGGACCCGGCGGTTATTCTGGCTACCGTTGCAGAGGTGAGCCGCGCAAAAAGTGAGGCAAAGGATTATGCCGACCAGATCGTAGGCCAGCTTGATACTGACATTCAGCAAGCTATTACCGACGCCATTACAGCGGCAAAGCGTGATTTTTGGGAAGAAGATAACCCCGTGGGGACGACGCGATTTTTTAATCAGAACGTCAACCCGAATGAGAAGTGGCCCTGGTCGCAATGGCTGTACACCGGGGAAAATAAAACGATCCGCGTCGGCAAAGCGGATGGTTCGAACGTCGGCGAGACCGGCGGCAGCGATACCGTCACGCTACAGCAGGCCAACCTGCCCGCCGTTAAGATTGATGTGAGCGGTGAAACCAGCGAGCAGATAGAGCAAAAACTGACAACCACGAAAAACGGTAAACACAATCATGGTGGTGTGGCCGGTAAGGATGACCCGTGGGAAATAGGCGGTGATGTGCGGCAGCTCTTTAACCCGAAAGAGCTGGGTGTGACCGATGACGCCGGAGAGCACGAGCACGAAGTCACGGTACCGGCGCACAAACACTCGACAAGCGGAAAAACCGCCAACCTCGGCGAAGGTAAATCGTTCAGCGTGGTGGAAGCGCACACCCTGTTGATGTGCTGGAGCCGCGTCGCCTGACCCTGTGACGGTCATTCCTGTTGTACCGTCCCTGTTACAGCGGGGATGACTCGTCACCCCTTCCCCCACGATTGAAAATAATGCTCACCCTTAACCACGGAGTTAAACGGATGAGCGATTTTCATCACGGCGTCCAGGTTGTCGAGATTAACGACGGCACCCGCGTCATTTCCACCGTATCAACGGCGATTATCGGCATGGTCTGCACGGCCAGCGATGCCGATGCCGCCACCTTCCCACTCAATAAGCCCGTACTGATTACCAGCGTGCAAAGCGCCATTGCGAAAGCGGGTACAAAAGGCACCCTTGCCGCATCCCTCCAGGCAATCGCCGACCAGTCGAAACCGGTCATTGTCGTTGTGCGCGTTGCCGAAGGTACCGGCGACGATGCCGAGGCGCAGACTATCTCTAATATCATCGGCGGCACTGACGAAAGCGGCAATTACACCGGGCTGAAAGCGCTGCTCACAGCGGAGGCTGTCACCGGCGTTAAACCGCGCATCCTTGGCGTGCCGGGCCTCGATTCCCTTGAGGTTGCGACAGCGCTCGCGCCGATTTGCCAGAAGCTGCGTGCCTTTGGTTATATCAGCGCCTGGGATTGCCAGAACATTTCCGAGGCGATGCTTTATCGCGAGAATTTCAGCCAACGTGAGCTGATGGTTATCTGGCCGGATTTTCTGGCATGGGATACCACGGCGAACGCGACCGAAACAGCCTGGGCGACCGCCCGCGCGCTGGGACTGCGCGCCAAAATCGACCAGGACACCGGCTGGCATAAAACGCTGTCAAACGTTGGCGTGAATGGCGTCACCGGCATCAGCGCGTCGGTCTTCTGGGATTTGCAGGAATCCGGCACCGATGCCGACCTGCTTAACGAGGCTGGCGTCACCACGCTCATTCGTAAAGACGGTTTCCGCTTCTGGGGCAACCGCTGCTGCTCCGATGACCCGCTGTTCCTGTTCGAGAACTACACCCGCACCGCGCAGGTTATCGCTGACACAATGGCCGCTGGTCACATGTGGGCGGTCGACAAGCCGATCACTGCCACGCTGATTAAAGACATCGTTGCGGGTATCAATGCGAAATTCCGCGAGATGAAAACGGCGGGCTATATCGTCGATGCGACATGCTGGTTTGATGAATCGGCTAACGACGCGGCGACCCTCAAAGCCGGGAAACTGTATATCGATTACGACTATACGCCGGTTCCCCCTCTCGAAAACCTGACGCTACGCCAGCGCATTACCGATAAATACCTGGCGAATCTGGTGTCATCGGTTAACAGCAATTAAGGAGCCCTGACCAATGGCAATGCCGCGCAAGCTCAAATACCTGAATACGTTTCTGGATGGCGTCAGCTATCTCGGCGTTATCGAGTCCGTCACCCTGCCAAAGCTGACCCGTAAGCTGGAAAACTACCGGGGCGGCGGGATGTCAGGCTCGGCCCCTGTCGATTTCGGCCTCGACGATGACGCGCTGGCGATGGAGATTTCCCTCGGCGGCTTCCCTGATGATGCGATCTGGTCGCTTTATGGTGCCGTCGGTACCGGGACGCTGCTGCGCTATGCAGGCTCTTACCAGCGGGACGATACCGGCGAAACCGTGGCGGTGGAAGTTGAGACCCGTTTCAAGGTGAAGGAAGTCGATAACGGCGAGAGCAAACAGGGCGAGGATACCAGCAGCAAATTATCGCTGGTCTGCACGTACTACAAGCTGACCATGAACGGTAAAGAGCTGGTAGAAATCGACGTCCTCAACATGATTGAGAAGGTGAACGGCGTCGACCGACTCGACCAGCACCGCCGCAATATCGGCCTGTAATTTTTCCCCGGCCAGCACGTCTGGCCGGTTAACCACGAATCCGTAAACAGTGAGAAACTCATGAGCAAAGAAAACATCGTCACCCTGGAAAACCCCATCAAACGCGGCGAGCAGGTCATCGAAAAAATCACCCTGATGAAGCCCAACGCCGGAACCCTGCGCGGTGTCAGCCTGGCCGACGTTGCGCGCTCTGAAGTGGATGCCCTGATTAAAGTGCTGCCGCGTATGACCAGTCCGTCTCTTACCGAATCGGATGTCGTCATGATGGATTTACCCGACCTGATGGCGCTGGCAACAAAGGTGATCGGTTTTTTGTCGCCGAATTTGGCGGATTAAATTTTCCGAAAGATATGTCGGTCGATGACCTGATGGCGGATATCGCGGTGATTTTTCACTGGCCGCCATCAGAGTTATATCCCATGAGCCTGACCGAGCTCACCACCTGGCGCGAAAAGGCGCTACAGCGAAGCGGAAACACGAATGAGTAACGACGTTAAATTGCAGGTATTACTCAAGGCTGTTGACCAGGCGACCCGCCCGTTTAAAACCATCCAGACAGCGAGCAAAACGCTGTCTGGTGATATCCGGGACACTCAAAAATCACTGCGTGAACTGAATGGCCAGGCATCCCGTATTGACGGGTTTCGCAAGGCAAGCGCGCAACTCGCCGTTACCGGTCAGGAGCTGAAGAAAGCGAAGCAGGAAGCCGCCGCGCTGGCGATCCAGTTTAAAAATACGGAACAGCCGACGCGCGCGCAGGCGCAGGCAATGGATGCCGCACGTAAAAGCGCCGCAGCGCTCCAGCTCAAACACAACAGCTTGCGGCAGGCTGTACAACGCCAGAGACAAGAGCTCAGCCAGGCGGGAATCAATACACGCACCCTGGCGGCAGACGAGCGCCGGTTAAAAACCAGCATCAGCGAAACGACGGTGCAGCTCAATCGCCAGCGTGAAGCACTGGCGCGCGTCAGCGCGCAACAGGCAAAACTCAACGCGGTTAAGCAGCGATATCAGGCGGGTAAGGAGCTGGCCGGAAACGCGGCAGCAATGGGGGCCACCGGTGTTGGTATGGCGACGACTGGCACGCTGGCCGGTGTGGCTCTGATGAAGCCAGGCTATGATTTTGCGCAGAAAAACGCCGAGTTACAGGCCGTGCTCGGCGTGGCGAAAGAATCTGCCGAAATGATGGCGCTGCGAAAGCAGGCCCGACAGCTCGGCGACAATACTGCCGCCTCTGCCGATGATGCAGCCGGAGCTCAGATTATCATCGCGAAAGCGGGCGGCGATGCGGCGGCAATTCAGGCTGCGACCCCCGTCACGCTGAATATGGCGCTCGCTAACCGGCGGACGATGGAAGAGAACGCGCAGCTTTTGCTCGGTACCAAAAACGCTTTCCAGCTTTCAAATGACCGGGTAGCCCATATCGGCGATGTGCTTTCAGCAACGATGAATAAATCAGCGGCCGATTTTCAGGGATTAAGCGACGCCTTAACCTATCTGGCCCCAGTTGCCAAAGCTGCGGGAGTAAGCCTCGAAGAGGCCGCCGCCATGACGGGTGTGCTTCATGATAACAATATCACGGGATCGATGGCCGGTACCGGGAGCAGCGCTGTCGTCAGCCGGTTACAGGCCCCAACAGGAAAGGCATGGGCGGCATTAAAAGAGCTGGGGGTTAAGACGGCAGATAGCGAGGGCAACATGCGGCCCGTATTTACCATTCTGAAAGAAATCCAGACCAGTTTTAAAAAGAATAAGCTCGGAACAAGTCAGACAGGCGAATACCTGAAAACGATATTCGGCGAGGAAGCGCTGAAATCGTCTAATGCCCTGTTAGACGCTGCGGCCAGCGGGAAACTCGATAAGCTGACAGCGGCATTTAAAGCCTCGGACGGAAAGACCGAGGAGCTGGTTAAAGTCATGCAGGATAACCTCGGCGGCGACTTCAAAGAGTTTCAGTCTGCGTATGAGGCTGTTGGCACCGACCTGTTTGACCAGCAGGAATCCTCATTACGCACACTGGTGCAGACTGCGACCGGCTATGTGCTCAAACTTGATAAGTGGATCCAGCGAAATAAAGAGCTCGCGCAGACGCTGGGGGTGATTACCGCCGTGGCGCTTGGCGTGGTGGGTATGATTGGGGCCATTGGGCTGATTGCCTGGCCGGTTATAACGGGAGTCAATGCCATCATCGCCGCTGCGACGGCGCTCGGTACCGTATTTACAACGGTGGCCGGAGGCATCATTACCGCTATTGGTGCGATTTCCTGGCCGGTTGTCGCTGTTGTGGCTGCGATTGTCGCCGGGGCATTGCTCATCCGTAAATATTGGGAGCCCATCAGCGCATTTTTCGGCGGAGTGATTGAAGGGATGCGGGTCGCATTTGCGCCAGTAGCTGAACTGTTTGCGCCGCTTAAACCGATGTTTGACTGGCTGGGCGGAAAACTGAAAGCCGCGTGGGACTGGTTTAACAACCTGATTGCGCCGGTCAAGTCATCGCAGGAAACCTTAAACAGTTTTCGTGATGCCGGTGTGTTGTTCGGTCAACGGCTGGCGGATGCCTTAACGCTGCCGCTGACGGCATTTAATAAGCTGCGCAGCGGTATTGATTGGGTGCTTGAGAAACTCGGCATTATTAATAAAGAGTCCAGCACGCTTGACCAGACTGCCGCAAAAGCGAACGCAGCCACGCAGGGTAACTCTTATATTCCGGCAACCGGCACTTACGGTGGCTATCAGGCATATCAACCCGTCACCGCACCGGCGGGACGTTCTTATATAGACCAAAGTAAAAACGAATATCACATCGACGTTCAGGGGGGCGGCAGCGGTACGCAGCTCGATCGCCAGCTACAGGATGCGCTTGAAAAATTTGAGCGTGAAAAACGCGCCCGCCAGCGTGCCAGCATGAACCACGACGGATAGGAGGTGACGAAAAATGATGCTCGCACTCGGTATGTTTGTTTTTATGCGCCAGACGTTGCCACACCAGACGATGCAACGCGATGCCGAATATCGGTGGCCGTCAAACTCCCGCGTTGGTAAGCGGGATTCTTTCCAGTATCTGGGGCCGGGGGATGAAAAAATTACCCTAGCCGGTGTGCTTTACCCGGAGCTCACCGGCGGAAAGTTGACGATGACGGCCATTCGTTTAATGGCTGACGAGGGGCGCGCCTGGCCGTTACTGGATGGCACCGGCACGATTTACGGTATGTACGTCATCAATAATATCAGCGAGACAGGAAGCCTGTTTTTTGCTGACGGAACGCCGCGCAAAATTGATTTTACGCTGACCCTCACCCGCGTGGATGAATCCCTTGCGGCGCTGTATGGCGATATCGGCGAACAGGCAAAATCACTGATTGGCAAGGCGGGAAATATGGCCTCGTCAGTGGCTGGCATGGTGGGGATTAGCTGATGCTCGATATGCTGAACCTGAATGCGGGTGGAGTACTGACGCCCGATTTTATGCTGATGCTCGACAGCAAAGATATTACCGGCAACATCAGTAATCGGTTGATGAGCCTGACCATGACAGACAATCGCGGATTCGAAGCCGACCAGCTCGACATCGAGCTTGATGATGCTGACGGGCTGGTCGAGCTGCCGTTACGCGGTGCCGTACTGACGCTTTACCTCGGGTGGAAAGGCTTTGCGTTGATTGGTAAGGGAAGTTTTACCGTTGATGAGGTTGAACATCATGGCGCGCCGGATACGGTGACAATCCGCGCCCGTAGCGCCGATTTTCGGGGGACGCTTAACTCACGTCGGGAAGAGTCCTGGCATGACAAGACGCTCGGCGAAATCGTGGCAGCGATAGCGACACGTAACAAACTGGTGTCGAGCGTTATACCGGAGCTGGCCGGAATAAAAATTCCGCATATCGACCAGTCACAGGAATCGGATGCCAAATTTTTGACACGGCTCGCCGAACGAAACGGCGGTGAGGTTTCGGTAAAAGCGGGAAAGTTACTTTTCCTCAAAGCCGGTCGTGGGGTTACAGCCAGCGGAAAAGCCATTCCGCAGGTCACGATCACCCGCAGCGATGGCGACCGCCATCAGTTTTCCATTGCTGACCGTGGGGCATATACCGGCGTTACGGCAAAGTGGTTGCACACCAAAGACCCGAAGCCACAAAAACAAAAGGTTGCGTTAAAACGCAAACCCAAAGAGCAGCATTTACGCGCGCTACAGCACCCCAAAGCCAAACCGGTAACGAAGAAAAAGACGGTGAAGACGCCGGAAGCCAGGGAGGGTGAATACATGGTCGGCGAGGATGACAACGTGTTTGCCCTGACTACAATTTTTTCAACCAAAGCGCAGGCCATGCGAGCCGCACAGGCCAAATGGGACAAACTGCAACGTGGTGTTGCTGAGTTTTCTATCCGGCTGGCGACGGGGCGAGCAGACCTCTACCCGGAGACACCAGTACAGGTTTCAGGCTTTAAGCGCGTCATAGACGAGCAATCGTGGACAATTACTAAGGTGATGCACTCTCTGAGCAATGGCGGCTTTACGACGAGCCTAGAGCTTGAGGTGAGATTGTCGGATGTAGAGTATGAGGCGAAGGAAATATAAAAATGCAAACATTAACTTGCAAATGTAAGTTTCAGGGCTATTATCCACCTCAATGACTGCGAGATAGGGGGATTAAAAATCATGATGCATTGTCCACTATGCCAGGATGCCGCACACGCTCGGTCCAGCCGATACCTGAGCACGGAAACAAAAGAGCGCTATCATCAGTGCCAAAACATAAATTGTGGTTGCACATTTGTTACTCATGAAACTTTAGCTCGCTTTATCGTTAAGCCTGGAGAAATAGACCCAGCTCCGCCCCACCCCTCAAAATATCAGCAACATCAACTATGGCTCTAACCTGCTCCGGCAGGTTTTTTATTATCTGTGCAAAGTGGTCATTGTGGGCATTCAGCAATTCTACGTGGACACTCCGTGGACAACATCAATAAAAAAGGGGCTAGCATTACGCTAACCCCTTGTTTTATAACACGCTTTGGATGTAGCGTGATGCGTTTATTAGTTAAGACGCTCTTTGATACGAGCAGACTTACCGGTACGCTCACGCAGGTAGTACAGTTTAGCTTTACGTACAGCACCACGACGTTTGACAGAAATGCTGTCAACTACCGGAGAGTGAGTCTGGAAGACACGCTCAACGCCTTCGCCGTTGGAAATTTTGCGAACAGTGAATGCAGAGTGCAGACCGCGGTTACGAATAGCGATAACCACGCCCTCGAATGCCTGCAGACGTTTTTTGGAACCTTCAACAACCCATACTTTCACTTCCACGGTATCACCCGGACGGAAGGAAGGTACGTCCTGCTTCATCTGTTCTTGTTCAAGTTGCTTAATAATGTTGCTCATAATTTAATCTCTTATCCTGGGTAAACTGATATTGGGGGCTTACGCCATCCCATCATGTTTATGTTGCTGTTGCGCGAGTTCCTTTTTGAACTCCGCCAGCAACCTTGCTTGCTCTTCAGTCAGAGCCAGGTTTTCCAAAAGTTCAGGTCTTCTAAGCCAGGTTCGGCCCAGCGACTGCTTCAGACGCCAGCGACGTATCTCCGCATGGTTTCCCGACAGCAATACCGGCGGTACTTCCATACCTTCTAACACTTCAGGGCGCGTATAGTGCGGGCAATCCAGCAATCCTTCAGCAAACGAATCTTCGATTGCCGAAGCTTCATGACCCAGAACCCCCGGAATAAACCGGGAAACGGAATCAATCAGCGTCATTGCCGGTAGCTCACCACCGCTGAGAACGTAATCGCCGATTGACCATTCTTCATCAATTTCGGTCTGAATTACGCGCTCATCTACGCCTTCGTAGCGACCGCACACCAAAATCAGCTTCTGATTTGTTGCCAGTTCGCTGACGCCAGCTTGATCAAGCTTGCGCCCCTGAGGTGAAAGATAAATCACCTTTGCGCCTTCACCTGCCGCGGCTTTTGCTGCATGAATCGCATCCCGCAAAGGTTGCACCATCATTAGCATCCCCGGTCCGCCGCCGTAAGGACGATCGTCCACGGTACGGTGCCGGTCATGAGCGAAATCTCGAGGACTCCAGCTCTGGATGCTCAGCAGGCCATTTTTTACTGCCCGGCCAGTTACCCCGTAATCGGTAATTGCGCGGAACATTTCTGGAAACAGGCTAACGATACCTATAAACACAAGCCAATCCCCATAGTGCCGTTTTTTACCGTTTATTCGGAGAATTTAAAAACCAGGATCCCAATCTACTTCGATAGTACGAGTAGCGAGATCGACTTTCTTGATAACCTGCCCATCGAGGAACGGAACCAGCCGCTCCTTGATACCAAATGCATCTTTCAGGTTTGCCTTGATGACGAGAACGTCATTAGACCCGGTTTCCATCATGTCGATGACTTTACCGAGGCTATAGCCTTCAGTGGTCACTACCTGGCAGCCCATCAGGTCTTTCCAGTAATAGTCACCCTCTTCAAGCGCAGGCAGCTGCGATGAATCCACAACAATTTCGCAATTAGTCAATAGATTCGCTGCATCGCGATCGTCAATGCCTTTCAGCTTAATGACGATATCCTGATTGTGGTGGCGCCAGCTTTCCAGCTCAACAACCTGCCACTGACCCGCCTTCTGGATAAACCAGGGCTGATAGTCAAAAATGCTTTCGGCGTCTTCGGTGGAGGAAAACACTCTGAGCCAACCACGGATACCGTAGGAAGAACCCATTTTGCCCAATACAATCGGATCAACAGGTGCTTGTGCGGTGTGTTGCTTGCTCATCATGACCACCGTGACAGATTAAGCTGCTTTGTTAGCGGCTTTGATCAGCGCAGCTACGCGATCGGAAACAGTCGCGCCCTGGCCAACCCAGTGAGCGATACGATCCAGATCCAGACGAGTTCCTTCTTCGGTCGCAGAAGCGATCGGGTTGAAGAAACCAACGCGCTCGATGAAGCGACCGTTGCGTGCATTACGGCTGTCGGTAACAACAACCTGGTAGAACGGACGCTTTTTCGCGCCGTGACGTGCTAAACGAATAGTAACCATAACATCCTCTTGTGTGAATAAAACACCGGGCCCCATCGAGGAACGGAGCCCGGTGTCATATTAAAAGCCCGAAAATTTTACTGATTTCTGGGGAAATTGCAATCAGCAGTTATAAACTCTGCTGTGGAAGGGCACCGCAGATACCCTAAATTGGGTACCTGCGAGTAATTCATAGCCAGAGCGCGCCAACAATGGGACAGGAAAGAAGGGCGCGCCGGCAGCAATAGCCACAATACTATCGGCCTCCGGGGAAACCTGGCGGCATCATACCTTTCATTCCACGCATCATCTTCATCATGCCGCCTTTCGACTTCATCTTCTTCATCATGCGCTGCATATCGTCAAACTGCTTGAGCAGACGGTTCACATCCTGCACCTGCATTCCGCAGCCTGCGGCGATACGGCGCTTACGCGAACCTTTAATAATTTCCGGTTTAGCGCGCTCTTTCAGCGTCATCGAGTTGATGATGGCTTCCATACGCACCAGCACTTTGTCGTCCATTTGCGATTTAACGTTGTCCGGTATCTGCCCCATGCCCGGCAGCTTGCCCATCAGGCTGGCCATACCGCCCATGTTTTTCATCTGACGCAGCTGTTCAAGGAAATCGGTCAAGTCAAAACCATCGCCTTTTTTCAGCTTAGAGGCCAGCTTTTCAGCCTGCGCGCGGTCGACCTTACTTTCGATATCTTCGATCAGGGACAGGACATCGCCCATGCCGAGAATACGGGAAGCGATACGATCCGGATGGAACGGCTCCAGCGCTTCGGTTTTTTCGCCCACCCCGAGGAATTTAATCGGCTTGCCGGTGATATGACGAATCGACAGCGCCGCGCCGCCGCGGGCGTCGCCGTCCACTTTGGTCAATACAACACCGGTTAACGGTAGCGCTTCGTTAAACGCTTTCGCGGTATTCGCCGCATCCTGGCCGGTCATCGCATCGACAACGAACAGGGTTTCTACCGGATTAAGCGTTGCATGGACCTGCTTAATCTCGTCCATCATCGCTTCATCAACGTGCAGACGACCAGCGGTATCCACCAGCAGCACGTCGTAGAATTTGAGCTTCGCTTCTTTCAGCGCGGCATTAACGATATCAACCGGTTTCTGGCCAACGTCAGACGGAAAGAAATCGACGCTAACCTGCTCTGCCAGCGTTTCCAGCTGTTTGATCGCCGCGGGACGATAAACGTCAGCGGAAACCACCAGGACTTTCTTCTTGTGCTTTTCACGCAAGAATTTACCCAGCTTAGCGACGCTGGTCGTTTTACCCGCCCCCTGCAAACCGGCCATCAGAACTACGGCAGGCGGCTGCGCGGCTAAATCAAGCGCCTGGTTCTCTTCGCCCATCGCGGCAACCAGTTCGTTGCGCACGATTTTGACGAACTCCTGCCCCGGGGTCAGGCTTTTATTAACTTCATGACCAACCGCGCTCTCTTTTACACGGTTGATGAAGTCGCGAACCACAGGCAGAGCAACGTCCGCCTCCAGCAGCGCCATGCGCACTTCGCGCAGGGTATCTTTAATATTGTCTTCAGTAAGGCGTCCGCGGCCGCTAATGTTGCGCAGCGTACGCGACAAACGATCGGTTAAATTATCAAACATTGTCTCTCGCCTGAGGTGGAAACGGTCGGTCGCCGCAGCGACACAAAAACGGAATGGGCGCAGTATAACACGACATAAACGCGAATGTGCTGCAACGGTTGGAGCCAGACTCGCGTGACGTTATACTGCTTCTCTCTACTATTTAGTCAACAGTCGACGCGCATATGCCTGTTTTTGCTCTACTCGCCCTTGTCGCCTACTCCATCAGCCTCGCGCTGATCGTCCCTGGTCTGTTACAAAAAAACAGCAGCTGGCGGCGGATGGCGATTCTTTCCGCAACTATTGCGTTGATTTGTCACGCCTTTGCGCTGGAGTCACGCATTTTTCCCGGCGGCGAAAGCGGGCAAAACCTCAGCTTATTAAACGTGGGATCGCTGGTTAGCCTGATGATCTGTACGGTGATGACCATCGTCGCATCGCGCAATCGCGGCTGGCTGCTGCTGCCCATTGTCTACACCTTCGCCCTGATCAACCTCGCGTTCGCCACCTTTATGCCGAACGAGTACATCACGCATCTGGAAACCACGCCGGGGATGTTGGTCCACATCGGCCTGTCGCTCTTTTCTTATGCTACGCTGATTATCGCCGCGCTCTACGCTCTGCAGCTGGCGTGGATTGACTATCAGTTGAAGAATAAACGATTGACCTTCAGTAGCGAAATGCCGCCGCTGATGAGCATCGAACGTAAAATGTTTCATATCACCCAGATAGGCGTGGTGCTGTTAACCCTGACGCTGTGTACCGGGCTGTTTTACATGCATAACCTGTTTAGTGCGGAAAACATTGATAAAGCCGTACTCTCTATCGTGGCGTGGTTCGTTTATATCGTCCTGCTTTGGGGCCACTATCATGAAGGGTGGCGCGGACGCCGGGTCGTCTGGTTTAACGTGACTGGCGCAGGCCTGCTGACGCTGGCCTACTTTGGTAGCCGCGTATTGCAACAGTTCATGAGCTAAGTCTTTAAGGAATCCCTAGTGGAACATATCTCCACCACCACACTGATCGTAACGCTGATCATCATGGTGGTTATCTCCGCCTATTTCTCCGGTTCTGAAACCGGCATGATGACGCTAAATCGCTATCGCCTGCGTCATATGGCCAAGCAGGGCAATCGTCAGGCAAAACGCGTTGAAAAGCTGCTGCGCAAACCTGACCGTCTGATTAGCCTGGTCCTCATTGGCAATAATCTGGTTAATATTCTCGCTTCGGCGCTCGGCACCATCGTGGGTATGCGCCTGTACGGCGATGCAGGCGTTGCCATTGCCACCGGGGTTCTGACGTTCGTAGTGCTGGTATTTGCGGAAGTGCTGCCCAAAACCATTGCGGCGCTCTACCCGGAAAAGGTCGCCTATCCCAGCAGCCTTCTGCTCGCGCCGCTGCAAATACTGATGATGCCGCTGGTGTGGTTGCTCAACACCATCACCCGCATTCTGATGCGCATCATGGGCATTAAAACCGATATCGTCATTAGCGGGGCGCTCAGCAAAGATGAACTGCGTACTATCGTTAATGAATCACGCTCGCAAATCTCCCGCCGCAATCAGGACATGCTGCTGTCGGTTCTGGATCTCGAGAAAGTTAGCGTGGACGACATCATGGTCCCGCGCAATGATATCGTCGGTATTAATATTAACGACGACTGGAAGTCCATTGTCCGCCAGCTGACCCACTCTCCCCACGGCCGCATCGTGCTGTACCGCGACACCCTTGACGATGCCATCAGCATGCTGCGGGTACGCGAAGCTTATCGCCTGATGACGGAGAAAAAAGAGTTCACAAAAGAGGTAATGCTGCGCGCCGCCGACGAAATTTACTTCGTGCCGGAAGGGACGCCGCTCAGCACCCAACTGGTAAAATTCCAGCGCAACAAAAAGAAAGTGGGCCTGGTGGTGGATGAATATGGGGATATTCAGGGCCTGGTCACGGTTGAGGATATCCTCGAAGAGATCGTCGGCGATTTTACGACCTCAATGTCGCCTACGCTTGCTGAAGAGGTAACGCCGCTTAACGATGGTTCAGTGATTATCGACGGTACCGCCAACGTACGTGAAATCAATAAAGCATTTAACTGGCATCTGCCGGAAGATGAAGCGCGAACCATTAACGGTATCATTCTGGAAGCTCTCGAAGAGATCCCTGCCCCCGGCACCCGCGTGCGCATTGAACAGTATGATATCGATATTCTTGATGTTCAGGAGAATATGATTAAACAGGTGAAGGTTATGCCGGTAAAACCCATTCGTGAAAGCGTGGCGGAGTCATAGCATACCTGGCACGGTGCAGGTCTGAATAGAAAAACGGCTACCTCATGGTAGCCGTTTCGCTTATTTACTTCGCTTTCGCTACGGTTACCATCGCCGCGCGAATAGTACGGCCATTCAAGGTGTAGCCCTTTTGCATAATGCCCAGAACGTTACCTGCCGGTACGTCCTCGGACTCAACCATCGCAATGGCCTGATGCACGTTCGGATCCAGCGGCACGTTAGTATCGCCAATGACTTCCACGCCAAACTTACGAACCACGTCCAGCATCGACTTCAGCGTCAGTTCGATACCTTCAACCATCGGCGCCATATCCGGGTTGGCTTTATCAGCCACTTCCAGGGCGCGGTCCAGGCTGTCGATGACCGGCAACAGTTCGTTGACGAACTTCTCAAGCGCAAACTTATGCGCTTTTTCGATATCCTGCTCGGTACGACGGCGCAGGTTATCTTCATCGGCTTTCGCACGCAGCAATACTTCACGTTCGCGCTTCTGGGCTTCAACGAGCTGAGCTTCCAGATTCGCAATTTTTTCATCGCGCGGATCCACCTGCTCAGCCGAAACCTCAGGCTCTACCGCCTCAACGTCATCGTGCTGCTCCGTGATAATTTCTTCCGGGGCTTGCCCCTCAGGCGTTTTCTGTTCTTTACTACTCATGAATTTCTCCGCGTTTTTTTTCGCATTCATCTCGCTAACTTCGCTTATTATGGGGATCAGTTTCCGGGTTTCAAGGGAACGCAGCCAGATTGTCACTATTCATTTAACTCAAGGACATCCAGATCATGAAGAATCACTTCAAGTGTATAGGCATTGTGGGACACCCTCGTCACCCAACCGCGCTGACCACACATGAAATGCTCTGGCGCTGGCTGTCCAGCAAAGGTTATGAAGTTCTGGTTGAGCAGCAAATCGCTCATGAATTACAGCTCAGCAATGTGAAGACCGGGACGCTGGCGGAAATTGGCCAGCAGGCAGACCTGGCCGTCGTGGTTGGCGGCGATGGTAATATGCTCGGCGCGGCGCGGACGCTGGCGCGCTACGATATTAACGTTATTGGCATTAACCGCGGAAATCTCGGCTTTCTGACCGACCTCGATCCGGACAACGCGCTACAGCAGCTCGCTGATGTGCTCGAAGGCCACTATATCGCCGAAAAACGCTTCCTTCTGGAAGCTCAGGTCTGTCAGCAGGATTGCCAGAAGCGTATCAGCACGGCGATTAACGAAGTCGTCCTGCACCCCGGTAAAGTAGCGCATATGATTGAGTTTGAAGTCTATATTGACGAGGTGTTTGCTTTCTCTCAGCGCTCAGATGGGCTCATCATCTCCACGCCTACCGGCTCCACGGCCTATTCCCTCTCCGCCGGCGGGCCGATCCTCACCCCTTCGCTGGATGCTATCACCCTGGTGCCTATGTTCCCGCATACGCTTTCGGCCCGGCCGCTGGTGATCAACGGTGACAGTACTATTCGCCTGCGTTTTTCGCAGCGCTGCAGCGACCTCGAAATTAGCTGCGATAGCCAGATAGCGCTGCCCATTCAGGATGGAGAAGATGTGCTGATCCGCCGGTGTGATTATCACCTTAATCTCATCCATCCTAAAGATTACAGCTATTTCAATACATTAAGCACTAAGCTTGGCTGGTCGAAAAAATTGTTCTGATTTTATAGCCAGCCCCTTTACTGGATAAAAAACCCGATTATACTGTACGAAAACACAGTAATGGTTTTTCATACAGGAAGGCAGCTATGTTGGCACAACTCACTATCAGTAATTTTGCTATCGTTCGTGAGCTGGAAATCGATTTTCACAGCGGTATGACCGCCATTACCGGCGAGACCGGCGCCGGTAAATCGATCGCTATCGACGCGCTGGGGCTGTGCCTGGGCGGTCGGGCGGAAGCCGATATGGTGCGCAGAGGCGCCAGCCGGGCTGATTTATGCGCACGCTTCTCCCTGAAAGACACGCCGGCCGCACAACGCTGGCTGGAACAAAACCAGCTCGAAAGCGGGCGTGAGTGTTTACTTCGCCGCGTTATCAGCGCAGACGGCCGCTCTCGCGGCTTTATTAACGGTACGGCGGTGCCTTTATCCCAGCTCCGCGAACTGGGACAGCTTCTTATCCAGATCCATGGCCAGCATGCGCACCAACTGTTGACTAAGCCTGAACATCAGAAGACCTTACTTGATGGCTATACCGGTGAGTATGCGCTTACTCAGCTAATGGCTGAGCGCTATCGTCAGTGGCACAAAAGCTGCCGCGATCTGGCGCAGCATCAGCAGCAAAGCCAGGAGCGCGCCGCGCGTGCGGATCTGGTGCAGTATCAACTAAAAGAGCTCAACGAGTTTAATCCGCAGCCGGGCGAATTCGAGCAAATTGATGAAGAGTACAAACGTCTGGCCAACAGCGGCCAATTGCTGTCGACCTGTCAGCATGCGCTGTCGGTGATGGCAGACGGCGAAGAATCCAATCTGCAAAGCCAGCTCTATGCCGCAAAGCAGCTGGTGAGCGAGCTGGTTGGTATGGACAGTAAACTCTCCGGAGTGCTGGATATGCTTGAAGAAGCATCTATTCAGCTTAGCGAAGCCACGGACGAGCTGCGTCATTATCACGATCGCCTCGATCTCGATCCGAATCGTCTGTTCGAACTGGAACAACGTATCTCCCGACAGATTGCCCTGGCGCGCAAGCATCAAATTACGCCCGAGGAGCTTCCAGAATTTTACCAGTCACTGCTGGAAGAGCAGCGTCTGCTGGATGATAGCGCCGGTTCCCTGGAATCCCTCAGTCAGATGGTCGTGGAGCATCATCAGTTAGCCCTTGAGACGGCGAAGCAGCTACATGCCCTGCGTCAGAATAGCGCTGATGAACTGACTCAGTTAATTACGGAGAGTATGCACTCACTTTCAATGCCACACGGTGTATTCTCCATTGATGTCGCGTTTGATGAGCGTCATCTCACCGCTGAAGGCGCAGACCATATTGAATTCCGGGTAACCACCAACCCGGGTCAGCCGCTGCAGCCAATCGCTAAAGTTGCTTCCGGAGGCGAACTCTCGCGTATTGCGCTGGCGATTCAGGTGATCACCGCGCGGAAAATGGAAACTCCGGCATTGATTTTTGATGAAGTAGATGTCGGTATCAGTGGCCCTACGGCAGCGGTGGTGGGCAAACTGCTGCGCCAGCTAGGTGAGTCAACCCAGGTGATGTGCGTTACCCACTTACCGCAGGTGGCCGGTTGCGGACATCATCATTTCTTCGTCTGCAAGGAAACAGACGGTGAAATGACCGAGACGCATATGCACCCTCTGGATAAACGCGCTCGCTTGCAGGAACTGGCCCGTCTGCTGGGCGGCAGTGAAGTCACTCGTAACACTCTGGCAAACGCGAAAGAGTTGCTCGCGGCGTAAACTTTTTGATTTTCACAGAGTCATAGTGAACAGCAAATTGCCGATAGACCTGCAGCCGAAGGTTCCCAACCGGGCAAAGGTCTATTATCATCGGCATATTACAGATGAGCCACGTACTGCTCGGGCCCAAAAAGGAATCAAATCACTATGCGCTGTAAAACGCTGACTGCTGCCGCAGCGGTTCTTCTTATGTTGACCGCAGGCTGTTCCACTCTGGAACGAGTGGTTTACCGTCCTGACATCAACCAGGGTAACTATCTGGCACCAACCGATGTAGCAAAAGTTCGTGTCGGCATGACGCAACAACAGGTTGCCTATGCCTTGGGTACGCCGATGATGTCGGATCCGTTTGGCACTAATACCTGGTTCTACGTTTTCCGTCAGCAGCCTGGGCATGAAAAAGTTACCCAGCAGACGCTTACCCTGACCTTTAACAGCAGCGGTGTGCTGACCAACATTGATAACAAACCTGCCCTGACGGCGGAGTAATAAAGCTATCAATACACAAAAAGCGCTCATTGAGCGCTTTTTTTATATCTGCATCTTTGGTGCGAAACGGTTACTTTCCGGCGTTTTTCTCCGCCCGCTGACGACGTAGCTCTTTCGGGTCAGCAATCAACGGACGATAGATTTCGACCCGATCGCCATCATGGACGCGATCCTGAAGCTTAGCCGGGCGGCTATAAATTCCCACTTTGTTTTTCGTCAGATCGATATCGTCACGTAGCGCCAGAAGACCGCTGGCAACAATCGCCTGCTCGACCGTCGCCCCCTCCTCAAGCTTGACGCTTTGCAGATACTGTTTTTCCGGCAACGCGTAGGCCACTTCAACCACGATTTTAGCCGGCACTGTAGACCTCTTTAGCGCGCGTCGTGAATGCCTGAACCATATTCATGGCCAGTTCTTTGAAGATACGACCAAACGCCATTTCAATCAGCTTATTGGTGAATTCAAAATCGAGATGAAACTCAATTTTGCACGCTTCCGGGCTTAAGGGGATAAATTTCCAGCCGCCAATCAGCTTTTTAAACGGACCATCGACCAGACTCATCAGGATGCTCTGGTTACTGGTGAGCGTATTTCGCGTTGTGAAGGTCTTACTGATACCCGCTTTGGATACGTCAACCGCCGCAGTCATTTGCGTCGGCCCAAGCTCCAGAACCCGGCTACCGGTACAGCCCGGCAGAAAATCAGGATAGGACTTTACATCATTTACCAGTTGATACATCTGTTCAGCACTGAACGGCACCAGCGCGGTACGGCTAATCTGAGGCATAGCAGGTTCCACATATAAACACAGGGCAAATAATATCATTTATCTGCTGCTAAAAAAAACGCTGTACCGCAACTCGTGCTAAGATAGCCCATTACGCCTCGCAGGAAGATTGAGGTACGACTGTTTTAAGACGATGACTTCAGGATACTATGACTAAGAAAAAAGCCCACAAACCTGGATCAGCCACCATTGCGCTGAATAAACGCGCTCGTCATGAATACTTTATCGAAGATGAATACGAGGCGGGTCTTGCCCTGCAGGGATGGGAAGTTAAATCTCTCCGCGCAGGTAAAGCCAATATTGGCGACAGCTATGTCATTTTGAAAGATGGCGAAGCCTATCTGTTTGGCGCCAACTTCACGCCGATGGCGGTAGCGTCCACCCACTACGTATGCGACCCAACTCGTACCCGTAAGCTTCTGCTCAATCAGCGTGAACTGGATACCCTATACGGACGTATCAACCGTGAAGGTTACACCGTGGTCGCTCTTTCCCTGTACTGGAAGAATGCCTGGTGCAAAGTCAAAATCGGCGTAGCGAAAGGTAAGAAACAGCACGACAAGCGCACCGATATAAAAGATCGCGAGTGGGCAGTTGATAAAGCCCGCATTATGAAACACGCAGGTCGTTAATTGCCCTTCTCTTGAGGGTCAGCCAGCTGGCCCTCACGCTATACTGTTGTTGATGCTGATTTTTCATCCACTCTGGCGCCATAATCCTCAAAACGAGGGCTGGTCAGCGCATTCATAAATCTGTTATACTCAACGTACACATTGGGGCTGATTCTGGATTCGACGGGATTTGCGAAACCCAAGGTGCATGCCGAGGGGCGGTTGGCCTCGTAAAAAGCCGCAAAAAAATAGTCGCAAACGACGAAAACTACGCTTTAGCAGCTTAATAACCTGCTCTGAGCCCTCTCTCCCTAGCTTCCGCTCTTAAGACGGGGATCAAAGAGAGGTCAAACCCAAAAGAGATCGCGTGGAGGCCCTGCCTGGGGTTGAAGCGTTAAATCTAATCAGGCTAGTCTGGTAGTGGCGTGTCCGTCCGCAGGTGCCAGGCGAATGTAAAGACAGACTAAGCATGTAGTACCGAGGATGTAGGAATTTCGGACGCGGGTTCAACTCCCGCCAGCTCCACCAATCATGATTGGACAGTGATAGGACATCACTAGCAATAACAGGAAGTTAGCAGTCTCAGCAGGACACCGACCAGACGGTGAGGGGACAAAAAAGGATACGCAAAGGAGCCGCGGCTCCCTAGTGACAAAAAAGCCCGCCTTCGCGGGCTTTATTGTTTTACTCCACCAGCAAGTTAATCGCTTTATCATGGCGGTATGAAGATGAGCTAAGGGTAGTTTTTTGTATCAGCTCAATGTTCATATAAAAACATTTCGAACTTTGGTACACAAAACTACATAGGGATAACTTTATGTCTCTTCGTTTCAGACAAACCTTTACTCTATTTCCTGGTGTGAGGCTCAACATTGGAAAGCGTGGAATAAGCGCAAGCATCGGGGTACCTGGTGCGACTGTCAATGTTGGGAAAAAAGGACTCAGGGCGACTGTGGGACTCCCGGGTACAGGCTTATCTTATACTACACCTACCCTGCCCTATGATGATTGCCACTCAGTTACGAATCCATTAATTCCGTCCTCGACAGAACCTCATTTTGGGTCGACGGAATCATTTCCAAGCAACACTCCATCGAACGCTAAAATATACATGCCCATGGCTGGCATGAATGAAATTTCCAGCGCTTCGGTAGAAGTCCTGACAAGCTCCTCCCTTTTACCTTTACGGGATTTGATTGCTAAAGCACGAGAACAAAGTGCAGAGATAAAAGCAGATCTACAAGAAGCTCTTGCTGAAGAATCAAAACAAAAGAACGAGTTGGTTCGGCGCAAATCAAGTCTACTTCGTTGGTTTTACAAACGTCGCATCGCAGAACTTGAGACTGAACTCCCCGTAACGCAAGCTGAGATATCTCGCCTGTTATCATGGGAAGACAGCACAAAAATAGCCATTACCTTCGAGAGCAGTGACACTTCACAGCGCGCATATGCAGCAATGGTCCGTGCATTCGATATGTTAAAATCTAGCAACAAAAAATGGGATATCACTGCTGACAAAGCGACAGACCAGTTTGCCGAAAGAACGTTAGCAACTCGATCTGTGGATCGTCATCCTGTTACCTTTGACTACAGCTCAACAGATCTCATTCAATTTACAGGTCGTGCGATGCGGTTTGAAAATGTCAATGGCGACGATATATTGCTTTATCCTGGAGTTGCAGTCATACCACGTGTTGATGGGGCATTCGCTCTGATTGATATACGCGAATTACAAATCAGTGCGGAACATCGGAGATTTCAAGAGGAAGACGGTGTTCCCAAGGATACACGTATAGATGGCCATACTTGGGCGAAAACGAATAAGAATGGATCGCCAGACCGTCGATTTAAAGATAACTACCAAATCCCAATTTGCATTTATGGAAATATTACTTTCCATTCCCAAACTGGGTTAACTGAGGAATATATGGTATCAAATGCAGATGCCGCGCAAGCCTTTGCTGAAACAGTACAGCGCTATCAGACCTCACTCACAGAATCCGAAGCGTTGGTACAGGCCTAACTTATCTCAGATTTCCGGGAAGAGGCTCAACCTCACTTGCCGACCAAAAAACCAACTAAACCAGCCACCTATGGCTGGTTTTTATAATGGGTAGTGTTAAGGTGATTACGGATTGAAACGCCTTAAAATTATATAACAGGGCAGTCGTCGAACTCCCCTGACCGCGCATCATTGATTATGTATGTGATCACTCCAAATACTGCCGGCGGGCAATTCTCCTCTTCCCCCGGAAGCGCTTCCTTTCGCCCAGATGACAAGTCCTCAAGATGAGGTTTTGGCACCAGCCGGTAGCGCTTTACTCTGAACTCCCCTTCCATTGCACATACAAGCAAAGTGCCATCACATGGCTTAAGTGAAGCATCAATGACCAGAAGAGCCCCTTGTAAAATACCCGCACGATAACAAGTGTTTGCCGCCCGCATAAAATACGTTGCAGCTGGATGCTTAATGAATTTTTCGTCAAGCGAAATACGCATTTCTTCATAATCTGCTGCTGGAGATGGAAAGCCCACGGTTTTACTCCTCTTTCTTGACACTGTACATAATCACAGTATATATACTGTATATAAACACAGTAAAGAGGATCGAAAAAATGTTTGTTGAACTCGTATATGACAAGCGCAATGTTGAAGGTTTGGCTAATGCTCGTTCTATCATTCTCAATGAGTTAACAAAGCGGGTGCACAGAATTTTTCCTGATGCAGAAGTTAAGGTAAAATCTATGCAGGCAAATGCTCTTAACTCAGACGCCAGCAAACATGATAAAGAACGGCTAAACCGCATGCTTGAGGAGATGTTTGAAGAAGCAGATCTATGGCTGGTAAAAGAATGATCAGTTGCAACAGCGCCATACTTTCAGGGGTAAGGATCTACTTCCCCGAGGAGAGGAAGTTACCACTGCCTGATTTCGAGTTACGGTCCTTCGCTATTATAAAAGTTCGAGAAGATGGCTATATGCTTCTTGAATCAACGAAAAGTGGCTGGTTTCCAGCCACAACATTAATTTATAAGGACTATGGTCCTGCCATATCTCATGCAATAGAGTTAAGCAGCGATATCTGGGGTTGGGCTGATTCGTTCATGACTTCTCAGGTACGCCACTTTCTGATGGGAAATATTTATATACAGTCTTCTCACTGATCCCTATCACATCCGCGACCTGCTGCCGAGTAGCCCCTTTCTCCAACATCCGTCGGCAACGATCCACAACTTCTGTGGTCATTATCCGGCGGCGGCCACCGATGCGCCCCTGCTCCCTTGCCGCTGCTAAACCGGCGCGGGTACGCTCGACGATCAGCTCTCTTTCCATTTCCGCCAGTGCACTCATGACGTGGAAGAAAAAACGTCCTGCTGGCGTACTGGTATCGATGCTGTCAGTCAAGCTTCGGAAATTCACCCCGCGCGCCTGCAGCTCTGATACCAGAGTGATCAGGTCACGCACGCTTCGCCCCAGCCGATCCAGTTTCCAGACCACCAGCACATCACCCGGTCGCAGCCGCCGCAGCGCACGCTTTAACCCTGGTCGTCTGGCATTCTTTCCGCTGGCCGTATCTTCGAAAATCAGCTCACATTCTGCGCGGATCAGCGCATTTTTCTGTAAATCGAGGTTTTGATCCCCGGTTGACACCCTGGCGTAACCAATCAGCATGATGTAACCCTTTGAAATAGCTGATTGTAAAAAGCTCCGGTCTTTCGCTCAAACCCTCGTTTGCGCGAACGCCTTTTTTGGAGCAAAAAACATGGCC
>NZ_JBEAFR010000047.1:0-69487 GCF_040062315.1 Klebsiella sp. GW_Kp181 | reverse complement strand
AGAGCCCATCCTGACGGATGGGCTTTTTGCGTTTTTGTCGTCTGAAACTGCCGGACATCGGTCTACCCTTATCCGGCCTTTTCATTACTCATGTACCAAATTCAATAACGGATACGGTTTTCCAAGATCGTCCGTTTCAGAACGGCCTGTCACCTCAAAGCCCATTTTCTTATAAAATCCGACCGCTTGTTCATTCTGCTCGTTAACGTTAGTCGTCAGTCTGGGCGCTAACGACAAGGCGTGTTTAATCAAAAGCTTACCCACGCCACAGCCGCGAACGGCAGGATCAACAAATAACGCATCCATATGTTCCCCCGTTAGAAGCATAAAGGCGACCGGCTCATCTTCCTCCGTTACTGCTACCCACAGCGGCGCTTCGGGTAGGAATGAGCTCACCAGTTCTTCCAGCTCCGCTCTATATGCTTTTGATAAAAAACCGTGCGTTGCATCGACCGATCGACACCAGATCGCAATCAGTTTTTTCCCTTCATCATGCCGTGAACGGCGGATACTAATAACCATACGTGCTCCTTTTATTTGTTCTTATATTCTAACGTAAATATCTCCGTGAAATTTTCTCACCCTGCATTTGCAGGCTCGACATTCACATTATTCCTGGGTATCTTCAGCTGTCTGGATGTCTAAACGTTTATACGTATGTTATGAGGTAATAAAGTTATGCCAATTCGGGTGCAGGACGAGCTACCGGCCGTCAATTTCTTGCGTAATGAAAACGTCTTTGTGATGACGACAACTCGCGCGACGACCCAGGAAATCCGCCCGCTGAAGGTGCTCATCCTTAATCTGATGCCGAAGAAAATCGAGACTGAGAATCAGTTTTTGCGACTGCTTTCCAACTCTCCTCTGCAGCTTGATATCCAGCTGCTGCGCATCGATGCCCGCGAATCACGTAATACCCCAGCGGAACACCTGAACAACTTCTACTGCAACTTTGAAGATATTTGCGATCAGAATTTTGATGGCCTGATTGTTACCGGCGCGCCCTTAGGTTTGGTTGAGTTTAATGACGTTGCCTACTGGCCGCAGATCAAACAGGTGCTGGAATGGGCTAAAGATCATGTTACCTCAACGCTATTTGTCTGTTGGGCTGTACAGGCGGCCCTCAATATCCTCTATGGTATCCCTAAACAGACGCGCTCTGAGAAGATTTCCGGCGTCTACGAACACCATATCCTGCAACCACATGCCTTATTAACCCGCGGCTTTGACGATAGCTTTCTCGCGCCGCACTCGCGCTATGCCGATTTCCCGGCGGCGCTGATACGCGACTACACCGACCTGGAGATTCTGGCGGAAACGGAAGAGGGCGATGCCTACCTGTTCGCCAGCAAAGACAAGCGCATCGCCTTCGTGACCGGTCATCCAGAATATGATGCAAACACCCTGGCCAGCGAGTTCTTCCGCGATGTGGAAGCGGGCCTCGATCCCCAGGTTCCACACAATTATTTCCCGCAAAACGATCCGCAGAACAAACCGCGCGCCACCTGGCGAAGCCATGGCAATCTACTGTTTATCAACTGGCTGAATTATTACGTCTACCAGATCACGCCATACGATCTACGCCATATGAATCCGACTCTGGATTAATCTTCTACACAACGCGATCCTAAAGCGTTTCAGCATTTTGCCTCTGGCACCTTCGGGTGCCTTTTTTATTTCCGAAATGCGGCTCATATTGTGATTAAACTTTATTTATATTGTTATCAATAGGTTAAATGAGAATTAAATTAAAAATGGAAATTGTTTTTGATTTTGAAAAATAAATGCGTAGTCTTAATTGTGCTGAACGAAAACTACACAACGATCTTACGTTCGCGCCAACTGGATCAACCAAGAGGAGCAGCACATGACGCAGCAGGCGACAATTACTGACGAACTGGCTTTTAGCCAGCCATATGGCGACCAGGAGAAGCAAATCTTAACGCCTGAGGCAGTCGAATTTTTGACTGAACTGGTGAGCCGCTTTACGCCTGAGCGCAATAAACTCCTGGCGGCGCGTCTCCAGCAGCAGCAGGAAATTGATGACGGTAAGCTACCTGATTTTATTTCGGAAACAGCTTCCATTCGTAATGGTGATTGGAAAATTCGCGGCATCCCTGTGGATTTGCAGGATCGCCGGGTGGAAATCACCGGTCCGGTAGAGCGTAAGATGGTGATCAATGCGCTGAATGCGAACGTAAAAGTCTTTATGGCGGATTTCGAAGACTCACTGGCGCCTGAATGGAGCAAAGTCATTGAGGGGCAAATTAACCTGCGCGATGCGGTTAACGGCACCATCAGCTATACCAATGAAGCTGGCAAAATCTATCAGCTTAAACCGAACCCGGCGCTGCTGATCTGTCGCGTGCGCGGCCTGCATCTGCCGGAAAAACACGTGACATGGCGCAGGGAAGCTATTCCCGGCAGCCTGTTCGACTTTGCTCTTTATTTCTTCCATAACTACAAAGCGTTACTGGAAAAAGGCAGCGGGCCCTATTTCTATCTGCCGAAAACCCAGGCCTGGCAGGAAGCCGCGTGGTGGAGTGAAGTCTTTAGCTTTACGGAAGACCGTTTTGAGCTGCCGCGCGGCACTATCAAAGCCACGCTGCTGATTGAAACGCTGCCTGCCGTATTCCAGATGGACGAAATCCTGCATGCCCTGCGCGACCATATTGTGGGTCTGAACTGCGGGCGCTGGGACTATATCTTCAGCTATATCAAAACGCTGAAGAATCACCCGGACCGCGTTCTGCCGGATCGTCAGGTGGTGACGATGGACAAGCCATTCCTCAGTGCCTACTCACGATTGTTAATTAAAACCTGCCATAAGCGCGGCGCATTTGCGATGGGCGGCATGGCGGCCTTTATTCCGAGCAAAGATGCTGAGCGGAACAATCAGGTGTTGAACAAGGTAAAAGCGGACAAATCGCTGGAGGCGAATAACGGCCATGATGGCACATGGATTGCGCATCCCGGTCTGGCTGACACCGCGATGGCCGTCTTTAATGGCGTGCTCGGTGAGAACAAAAATCAGCTATTTGTCACCCGTGAAGACGATGCGCCAATTACCGCTGAACAGCTGCTGGCCCCCTGCGAGGGCGAACGAACCGAAGAGGGCATGCGCGCCAACATTCGCGTGGCGGTGCAGTACATCGAGGCGTGGATTTCCGGCAACGGCTGCGTACCGATTTATGGCCTCATGGAGGATGCGGCAACGGCCGAGATCTCACGTACCTCAATCTGGCAGTGGATCCATCACGAAAAAACGCTCAGCAGCGGTCAACCGGTAACTAAAGCGCTGTTCCGCCAGTGGCTGGCCGAAGAGATGCGGGTGATTCAGGACGAACTGGGTGAGCACCGCTACAGCAGCGGGCGCTTTGACGAGGCCGCGCGCCTGATGGAACAGATCACCACTTCCGATGAGCTCATTGACTTCCTGACTTTGCCGGGTTACCGCCTGCTGGCCTGACGGCCCAGGCTACTTTGTTTGCCATTTTGGCCCCGGGCAGTACTCAAAATCCTCACGTACTATAAGTACGCTCCGGTTTTTGCGCGCTGGCCGTGACCAAACTGTCATCACCAATAATGCCTGGGAAGCCAGGAAAATAATATGGAGCATCTGCACATGAAAACCCGTACCCAACAAATCGAAGAATTAAACAAAGAGTGGACCAACCCGCGCTGGGAAGGCATTACTCGCCCATACAGCGCCGAAGACGTGGTGAAGCTACGCGGCTCCGTTAACCCGGAATGTACGCTGGCGCAGCTGGGCGCGGCAAAGATGTGGCGACTGCTGCACGGCGAAGCGAAAAAAGGCTACGTCAACAGCCTGGGCGCGCTGACCGGGGGCCAGGCATTACAGCAGGCGAAAGCGGGCATTGAAGCGATTTACCTTTCTGGCTGGCAGGTCGCGGCGGACGCCAACCTGGCCTCCAGCATGTATCCGGATCAATCGCTCTATCCGGCTAACTCAGTACCGGCCGTGGTCGATCGGATCAATAACACCTTCCGTCGCGCGGATCAGATCCAGTGGTCTGCGGGTATTGAACCGAACGATCCGCGTTATACCGATTATTTCCTGCCGATCGTCGCCGATGCGGAAGCGGGATTTGGCGGCGTGCTTAATGCGTTTGAGCTGATGAAATCGATGATTGAGGCCGGTGCAGCGGCCGTACACTTCGAAGATCAGCTGGCATCGGTGAAGAAATGCGGCCATATGGGCGGCAAAGTGCTGGTTCCCACGCAAGAAGCGATTCAGAAACTGGTTGCCGCGCGTCTGGCGGCAGACGTAATGGGCGTGCCAACGCTGGTGATTGCCCGCACTGACGCCGATGCGGCGGATTTAATTACCTCAGACTGCGATCCTTACGATCGTCAGTTCATTACCGGCGACCGTACCAGCGAAGGTTTCTTCCGCACCCATGCCGGTATCGAACAGGCGATCAGCCGCGGGCTGGCCTACGCGCCCTATGCCGACCTGGTGTGGTGTGAAACCTCCACCCCGGACCTTGAGCTGGCGAAGCGCTTTGCCGATGCGATCCATGCGAAATATCCGGGCAAACTGCTGGCCTATAACTGCTCACCGTCGTTTAACTGGCAGAAAAAGCTGGATGATAAAACCATTGCCAGCTTCCAGCAGCAGCTGGCGGATATGGGCTACAAATATCAGTTCATCACCCTGGCCGGTATTCACAGCATGTGGTTCAACATGTTCGATCTGGCTCACGCTTACGCCCAGGGCGAGGGGATGAAGCACTACGTTGAGAAGGTTCAGCAGCCGGAATTCGCGGCGGCGAAAGATGGCTATACCTTTGTCTCCCATCAGCAGGAGGTCGGGACTGGCTACTTCGATAAGGTCACCACCATTATCCAGGGCGGAACCTCATCAGTAACGGCGTTAACCGGCTCTACAGAAGAAGATCAGTTCTGATCATTTCCCCTCTCCCTCTCTCCGGGGGAGAGGGAGAGAGGGGAAGGTATGACACGTGGCCTGGAATTATTGATTGCGCAAACTATTTTGCAGGGTTTCGACGCCCAGTACGGTCGTTTTCTTGAAGTCACTTCCGGCGCCCAGCAGCGCTTTGAACAGGCCGACTGGCATGCCGTCCAGCAGGCGATGAAGCAGCGTATCCATCTCTACGATCACCATGTCGGCCTGGTCGTCGAGCAGCTGCGCTGCATTACCGATGGCAAAAATACCGATAGCGACTTTTTGCTGCGGGTAAAAGAACACTATACCCGCCTGCTGCCGGATTACCCTCGCTTCGAAATTGCGGAGAGCTTTTTCAATTCCGTCTATTGTCGGTTGTTTGACCACCGCTCGCTGACTCCCGAGCGGCTTTTTATTTTCAGCTCGCAGCCCGAGCGGCGCCTGCGCTCTATACCGCGGCCGCTGGCGAAAGATTTCTTCCCCGAGCGCGGCTGGGACACGTTATTACGCAAAGTGTTATCCGATCTTCCTCTCCGCCTGCCGTGGCAAAACAGAGCGCGCGATATCGGGTATATCACCGTTTGCCTGCAGGAAGCGCTTGGCGGCGAGCTGCTCTCCCGGTCGTATCTACAGGTGACGAATGAACTCTTTTACCGCAATAAGGCAGCCTGGCTGGTAGGCAAATTGGTTACGCCGATGGCCACGCTGCCTTTTCTTCTGCCAATCCATCGTACCGATGAAGGCGAACTGTTTGTCGATGCTTGCCTGACGACGCATGCCGAAGCCAGTATCGTTTTTGGCTTCGCCCGCTCCTATTTTATGGTTTACGCGCCGCTGCCCGGCGCGCTGGTCGAGTGGCTGCGCGAGATTCTGCCGGGTAAAACCACCGCCGAACTGTACATGGCGATTGGCTGCCAGAAGCATGCGAAAACGGAAAGCTATCGGGAATACCTGCACTATCTTTCCCGCAGCAATGAACAATTTGTTGAAGCGCCGGGGATCCGCGGGATGGTCATGCTGGTGTTTACCTTGCCGGGCTTTGACCGGGTATTTAAGGTCATCAAGGACCGCTTCGCGCCGCAGAAAGAGATGACTGCCGCTCACGTGCGCGCCTGTTACCAGCTGGTCAAAGAGCATGACCGCGTGGGACGGATGGCCGACACCCAGGAGTTTGAGAACTTCGTGCTGGAGAAACGGCAAATTGCGCCCGAGCTGATGGCCCTGTTACAAACCGAAGCCGGTGGGAAAATTACCGACCTCGGCGATCGGATTGCGATCAGCCATCTGTATATCGAGCGGCGGATGGTGCCGCTGAATATCTGGCTGGAGCAGGTTGACGGGCAGGCGCTGCGCGATGCAGTCGAGGAGTACGGGAACGCCATTCGTCAGCTGGCTGCCGCCAACATTTTCCCGGGCGATATGCTATTTAAGAATTTTGGCGTTACGCGTCACGGCCGGGTGGTGTTCTACGATTACGATGAAATTTGCTATATGACGGAGGTGAATTTCCGCGAGATCCCGCCAGCGCGCTATCCGGAAGATGAGCTTGCCAGCGAGCCCTGGTACAGCGTCTCGCCGGGCGATGTTTTTCCGGAGGAGTTTCGCCACTGGCTGTGCGCCGACCCGCGTATCGGGCCGCTATTTGAAGAGATGCACGCCGACCTGCTGCGCGCCGACTACTGGCGGGAGCTGCAAAACCGTATTCGCAACGGCCACGTGGAAGACGTCTACGCCTATCGTCGCCGTCAGCGCTTTTGCGTGCGCTATGGCAACCTGCAACAGGCAGGGTAAACAGGCGGCCAGGTTCAGGCGGCCTCTATAACCGCAAATTCTTCGTACACCAGCTCCATATCCGGCGCCCAGGTGCCTTCGCGTTCAAAGAATGCCTGATGCGCCGATTGCCAGTAAGCGAGGCTCAAATCACCTTCGCCCTCCAGCGCGGCGAGCTCAGGGCTCATTTCATTAAACCGGATCAGCCTGAGCATCAGGGTGCGTATCACGCAGACGGCTTTGCCCTGGCCGTCCAGCACAATGTGATATGCCCCCGGCGTCACGGGCGGCTGCTCCTGCTGATAGCTGGCAAGCGAACCGCAGGTGCCGCGCTTCTTCCCCGCGATGACCAGGGACGCCAGCTCGTCGGCCAGCTCCGCTGAATCGCCGAAAGACCAGCAAAAAGCAGAAGGGTATTTATCCTGCCAGTAGGATTTCAGATCGCTCATTTAGCGCACTCCGCCATACGCCAGCGTCACTTCTTTCGCCGCTTTGATCACCATGGCGCCGAACTCGGTCACGCGGTCATCGGTAATGCGGGAAATGGGCCCGGAAATAGAGATAGCGGCGAACGGCTCACGATGTTCATCATAAATGCATGAGGCTACGCAGCGCAGTCCTAGCGCGTGTTCTTCGTCATCAAACGAATAGCCGCGCTTACGCGTCTGGGCCAGGTCCTCTTTCAGATGCACCGGCGATACCAGCGTAGCGTGGGTGTAAGCGTGCAGACCTTGACGGTGCAGCAGGCCGGTGACCTGATCTTCACTCAACTGCGACAAAAACGCCTTACCGGCGCCGGAAGCGTGCATCGGCAGCTTACCGCCAATCGGCGCCGACATACGCATCAGTTGGGTACACTGCACCTGATCGATAATGATCGCCTGATGATCGCTCGGGTCCAGCACCGCGAGGTTAACCGTTTCGCCGGAGTCTTCCATCAGTTGACGCAAAATCGGATGGACGATCGCCAACAGGTTACGACTTTGCAGGAAGCTGCTGCCGACGACGAAAGCATGGGCACCCACTGACCAGTGGCCCAGTTCACCGACCTGACGAACAAAACCCAACTGCTGCATCGTGGTTAACAGGCGGTGCGTGGTGGAATTAGGCAAGCCGGCCTGCTGGGCCAGTTCGGTCAGCGCCACGCTGCCGTGAGATTCAGCAATCCATTCGAGCAGCTTCAGGCCGCGGGTCAGGGACTGAACTTGCCCGCCAGCCGGAGCGGCGGCGGAGGCGGCAGGTTTTCTGCCGCGTTTTGCGGGAGCGGGGGTCGCCATCGCGGACTCCTTTTTTCTGTATCGTGGAAATGATTTTCGTTTTATTTGGCGATAATGCAATCACTACCCGACTGATCGGATGAGTGAAGCTGAACATGTCTCATCTTGCCCGCTGTTCTCTTTTCCACCCCTTCGGTTTGTGCCAGTATGGTCCGTTGAGTTTTTTCGGTCTGGTTGAGCGTTGTCGGGAGCGAGTGTGAGCAGCAAAGTTGAGCAACTGCATCAGCAGTTAAAAGAACGTATTCTGGTTCTGGATGGGGGCATGGGCACCATGATCCAGAGCTATCGTCTGAGTGAGCAGGACTTCCGCGGCGAGCGTTTTGCCGACTGGCCGTGCGACCTGAAGGGCAACAACGACCTGCTGGTTCTCAGCAAGCCGGAAGTGATCACCGCCATCCACGATGCCTATTTTGCGGCCGGGGCGGATATCATTGAAACCAATACCTTTAACTCGACGACCATCGCGATGGCGGATTACCAGATGGAATCCCTGTCGGCGGAAATCAACTTTACGGCGGCGAAACTGGCCCGCGCCAGCGCTGATGCCTGGACCGCGCGCACGCCGGAAAAACCACGCTATGTGGCAGGCGTTCTCGGCCCGACTAACCGCACTGCGTCCATTTCTCCTGACGTCAATGACCCGGCCTTTCGCAACATCACCTTTGACGGGCTGGTGGAAGCCTATCGTGAATCCACCAAAGCGCTGGTGGAAGGCGGGGCGGATCTGATTCTGATTGAGACGGTGTTCGATACCCTCAACGCCAAAGCGGCGATCTTTGCGGTCAAAGAGGAGTTTGAAGCGCTGGGGGTCGATCTGCCGATTATGATCTCCGGCACCATCACCGACGCCTCCGGGCGCACGCTGTCCGGCCAGACCACCGAAGCCTTTTATAACTCGCTGCGCCACGCCGATGCGCTCACTTTCGGTCTCAACTGCGCTCTGGGGCCGGACGAACTGCGCCAGTACGTGCAGGAGCTGTCGCGTATCGCCGAATGCTACGTCACCGCCCACCGGAACGCCGGTCTGCCGAACGCCTTTGGTGAATACGATCTGGACGCCGACACGATGGCGACGCAAATTCGCGAATGGGCGGAGGCCGGCTTCCTGAATATTGTCGGCGGCTGCTGCGGCACCACGCCGGAACATATCGCCGCCATGAGCCGCGCGGTGGCCGGCCTGCCGCCGCGCCAGCTGCCGGAGATCCCCGTCGCCTGCCGTCTTTCCGGCCTTGAGCCGCTGAATATCGGCGATGACAGCCTGTTTGTGAACGTCGGCGAACGCACCAACGTTACCGGCTCGGCGAAATTCAAACGCCTGATTAAAGAAGAAAAATATAACGAAGCGCTGGATGTGGCGCGCCAGCAGGTGGAAAGCGGCGCACAGATTATCGATATCAATATGGATGAGGGGATGCTCGACGCCGAAGCGGCGATGACGCGTTTCCTCAACCTGATTGCCGGTGAGCCGGATATCGCCCGCGTGCCGATTATGATCGACTCCTCCAAATGGGAGGTTATCGAAAAGGGCCTGAAGTGTATTCAGGGCAAAGGCATCGTTAACTCCATCTCGATGAAAGAGGGCGTTGAGCCGTTTATCCAGCATGCGAAAAAGGTGCGCCGCTACGGGGCCGCCGTCGTGGTGATGGCCTTTGATGAAGTGGGTCAGGCCGATACCCGCGAACGTAAAATTGAAATTTGCCGCCGGGCGTACACCATTCTTACCGAAGAGGTGGGCTTCCCGCCGGAAGACATCATCTTCGACCCGAATATTTTCGCCGTGGCGACCGGAATTGAAGAGCACAACAACTATGCCCAGGACTTTATCGGCGCCTGTGAAGATATCAAACGCGAACTGCCGCACGCGCTGATCTCCGGCGGCGTCTCTAACGTGTCGTTCTCCTTCCGCGGTAACGACCCGGTGCGCGAGGCGATTCACGCAGTATTCCTCTACTACGCCATCCGTAACGGCATGGATATGGGTATCGTCAACGCTGGACAGCTGGCAATTTACGACGACCTTCCCGCCGAGCTGCGCGACGCGGTTGAAGATGTGATTCTGAACCGCCGCGATGATGGCACCGAACGCCTGCTGGATCTGGCGGAGAAATATCGCGGCAGCAAAACTGACGATACCGCCAACGCCCAGCAGGCGGAATGGCGCAGCTGGGACGTCAAAAAACGCCTCGAGTACTCGCTGGTTAAAGGCATTACCGAATTTATTGAGCTCGATACCGAAGAAGCCCGACAGCAGGCCGCGCGCCCGATCGAGGTTATCGAAGGACCGCTGATGGACGGTATGAACGTGGTTGGCGATCTGTTCGGTGAAGGGAAAATGTTCCTGCCTCAGGTGGTGAAATCCGCCCGCGTAATGAAGCAGGCGGTGGCCTACCTCGAACCCTATATTGAGGCCAGCAAAGAGAAAGGTTCCAGCAACGGCAAGATGGTCATCGCCACCGTGAAGGGTGACGTTCACGATATCGGCAAGAATATTGTCGGCGTCGTGCTGCAGTGTAATAACTATGAAATCGTCGATCTGGGCGTGATGGTGCCTGCGGATAAAATCCTGAAAACCGCCCGCGAGGTTAACGCCGACCTGATTGGCCTCTCCGGGCTGATTACGCCGTCGCTGGATGAGATGGTCAACGTGGCGAAGGAGATGGAGCGTCAGGGCTTTACTATTCCGCTGCTGATCGGCGGCGCAACCACCTCGAAAGCGCATACGGCAGTGAAAATCGAGCAGAACTACAGCGGCCCGACGGTCTACGTGCAGAACGCCTCGCGCACCGTCGGCGTGGTCGCCGCCCTGCTGTCCGATAGCCAGCGCGATGATTTTGTCGCCCGTACCCGCAAAGAGTACGAAACGGTGCGTATTCAGCACGGACGTAAAAAGCCGCGCACTCCCCCCGTCACGCTGGAAGCCGCGCGCGATAACGACCTGGCCTTTGACTGGGCAAGCTACACCCCGCCGGTGGCTCATCGTCTGGGCGTGCATGAGGTGGAAGCCAGTATTGAAACCCTGCGTAATTATATCGACTGGACGCCGTTCTTTATGACCTGGTCGCTGGCCGGTAAGTATCCGCGCATTCTGGAAGATGAAGTCGTGGGCGAAGAGGCACAGCGCCTGTTTAAAGACGCCAACGAACTGCTGGATAAGCTCAGTGCCGGGAAGGCCCTTAATCCACGCGGCGTCGTGGGGCTGTTCCCGGCTAACCGCGTCGGCGACGATATTGAAATCTATCGCGATGAAACCCGGACTCATGTGCTGACGGTGGGGCATCATCTGCGCCAGCAGACCGAGAAAGTCGGCTTTGCCAACTACTGCCTGGCGGATTTTGTCGCGCCGAAGCTGTCGGGGAAGGCGGACTATATCGGCGCCTTTGCGGTGACCGGCGGCCTTGAGGAAGACGCGCTGGCCGACGCCTGGGAGGCACAGCACGATGACTATAACAAGATTATGGTGAAGGCGATTGCCGACCGTCTGGCGGAAGCCTTCGCCGAGTATCTGCATGAGCGGGTGCGTAAGGTCTACTGGGGCTATGCGGCGAACGAAAACCTCAGCAACGAGGAGCTGATCCGCGAGAATTACCAGGGAATACGCCCGGCGCCGGGCTATCCCGCCTGTCCGGAGCACACCGAAAAGGCGACCATCTGGGAGCTGCTGGAGGTGGAAAAACGTACCGGCATGAAGCTGACGGAATCCTTTGCCATGTGGCCCGGCGCGTCGGTTTCCGGCTGGTACTTCAGCCATCCGGACAGTAAGTACTTCGCGGTAGCGCAAATTCAGCGCGATCAGGTGGAGGACTATGCGTTACGTAAGGGGATGAGCGTGGCGGAAGTGGAGCGCTGGCTGGCGCCGAACCTCGGTTACGATGCCGACTGATCCACCAGCCGTTATCTTTCCTTACAACTAACAGGGCGCTCAACGAGCGCCCTGTCTCTTTATTGTGCATAAACCCTTATACTGAAGGGAGCTTGCGATCGTTGCCGTCGGATAAGCGAAGCGCTATCCGGCCTGTAACGGTTTATGAGTTTCTGGAACAAATAAATATAAGGAGAAGCTGATTCCGTGTTAACTCTGCTACACCTGTTGTCCGCCGTCGCTCTACTGGTGTGGGGCACCCATATTGTTCGTACCGGCGTGATGCGCGTCTACGGCGCTCGCCTGAGAAGTG
This sequence comes from Klebsiella sp. GW_Kp181, assembly GCF_040062315.1. Classification (NCBI taxonomy): domain Bacteria; kingdom Pseudomonadati; phylum Pseudomonadota; class Gammaproteobacteria; order Enterobacterales; family Enterobacteriaceae; genus Klebsiella; species Klebsiella sp. GW_Kp181. The sequence continues at coordinate 57,338 of NZ_JBEAFR010000047.1, read as the reverse complement.
TACTCAGCAGCAGCGTGGAGAAAAAACCGCTCGCCTTCTGCGCGGGGATCGGGGTTACCGCGCTGGTCCAGAGCAGCAACGCCACCACCATGCTGGTCACCTCTTTTGTCGCCCAGGATCTGGTGGCGTTAGCCCCTGCGCTGGTGATGGTGCTGGGCGCTGACGTTGGTACCGCGCTGATGGCGAGGGTGCTGACCTTCGACCTGTCCTGGCTTTCGCCGCTGCTGATTTTTATCGGCGTCATTTTCTTCCTTGGGCGCAAGCAAACGCGTGCGGGCCAGCTCGGGCGCGTGGGGATTGGCCTGGGCTTGATTCTGCTGGCGCTGGAGCTGATCGTTCAGGCGGTGCATCCCATCACCCAGGCTAACGGCGTGCAGGTGATTTTCGCCTCGTTGACCGGCGATATTATGCTGGATGCGCTGATCGGCGCGGTATTTGCCATCATCAGCTATTCAAGCCTGGCAGCGGTGCTGCTGACCGCTACGTTAACCGCCACCGGCGTGATTTCGTTCCCGGTGGCGCTGTGCCTGGTGATTGGCGCCAACCTCGGATCCGGGCTGCTGGCGATGCTAAACAACAGCGGCGCTAATGCCGCCGCGCGCCGCGTTGCGCTCGGCAGCCTGTTGTTTAAGCTGGTGGGTAGTCTGATTATCCTGCCGTTTGTCCATCTGTTGGCAAACGTTATGGATGAGCTTCCGCTGCAAAAATCCGAACTGGTTATCTATTTCCACGTCTTCTACAACCTGATCCGCTGTATCGCCATGGTGCCGTTCGCCGGGCCGATGGCTAACCTCTGTAAGCGACTGATTCGCGATGAGCCGGAGCTGGATGCACGACTGAAGCCAAAGCATCTTGATACTTCAGCGCTGGACACCCCGGCTCTGGCGCTGGCTAACGCCGCCCGCGAAACCTTGCGTATCGGCGATGCCATGGAGCAGATGCTGGAAAGCCTGCATAAAGTGATGCACGGTGAACCGCGTGAAGAGAAAGAGCTGCGGCGGCTGGCGGACGATATCAACGTACTTTACACCGCGATTAAGCTCTATCTGGCGCGGATGCCAAAAGAGGAGCTGGCCGATGAGGAATCCCGCCGCTGGGCGGAAATTATCGAAATGGCGCTCAACCTCGAGCAGGCTTCGGATATCGTTGAACGAATGGGCAGCGAAATCGCCGATAAATCGCTGGCCGCGCGGCGCGCGTTCTCCATGGAGGGGTTGAAAGAGCTGGATGCGCTCTACGATCAGCTGCTTAGCAATCTACAGCTGGCGATGTCGGTTTTCTTTTCCGGCGACGTACCGAGCGCCCGCCGCTTGCGCCGTAGCAAACACCGTTTTCGCATTATGAACCGTCGTTACTCGCATGCTCACGTTGATCGCCTGCATCAGCAAAACGTGCAGAGTATCGAAACCAGTACGCTGCACCTGGCGCTGCTGGGCGATATGAAGCGTCTGAACTCGCTGTTCTGCTCGGTAGCCTATAGCGTGATGGAGCAGCCGGATGAGGACGATGAGCGCGATGATTATTAAGCGCTGACGCCGCCTTACATTCCCGGCTCGCGCTGCGCTTAGCCGGGCTACAGGTTTACCGCGGTCTGCGGGGGGGGAGCCCGGACAGGCGCGCAGCGCCGCCTCCGGGACAAGGGCGGGGGGTCAGAAACGATGGCCTGCGTTCAGGGTTACCGCTTCCTCTCCGGCTCTGAAAACCAGCGTCGGATTCGGGCCGCCGAGAGTGGCGTGGCCCTGCGTCACCTGTATCCAGTTGCCTTCCGGCAGGCCGATAATCGTCAACTCTGGCGCAACCACCAGCAGCTCGCGAATCCGCTGTTCGCGAGTTTCCCCTTTGTGGCCTTCCGGCAGCGCGTTTGTGAAGTGCGGGTTAATTTGCAGCGGAAACAGCCCCAGTGCAGAAAAACCGTTAGGGTCGACAATCGGCATATCATTGGTGGTGCGAATTGTCGGGCAGGCAAGGTTAGCGCCCGCGCTCCAGCCGATATACAGCGCCCCGCGCTTCACAACATCCACCATCGGCGCCAGCAGGCCGCGGTCGCGACACTCTTTCAGCAGCTGAAAGGTATTGCCGCCGCCGACGATAACTATCTCCGCGTTCTCAATCGCCGAAACCGGGTCCGCGACGCTGTGAATACCGGTAACCGTAACGCCCATTGGGCTGAAGACGGCGGCGGTTTTCGCGGTGTAATCATCCCAGGTTTGCGTCACCCCGGCAAAAGGGATGAATACCGCGGAACGGCGACCATTTAGCTGCCCGGCAATGGTCGGCAGCGCATGTTCCAGCCAGGCTTTGCCCGGCAGCGTTGAGTTACTCAATAGCAGCAGTTCCATAATTTCTCCATTTGACCAGATGATTATTCGGGCTGGGATGTTATCACAGGATATCTCACCGCTTGCTGACGTGGCTCACGCTGAGACGCGCTGAGCAAAGCGGAGCGGCGATTTTTGGCGCAGGGATTCTCCGAATTAATCTGGAAAGTACCTCGCAGAGTGACTCTACCGGGCGTGACAGGTTAGCGGAAACCGCTTAGTTTCACGTGATGATTCACAGGCAAGGGAAGGGCTGCGCTGCGCGCTGCAATCGACTTTCCGATCAATGGTTATTAGAGCGCCCTCCCTGGCGCTCTTCGTTTGCCCTTATCCTCTGGCAAAGGCCGCGGCTTCAGCGACCAGCGCCGCGTCCGGACGCACGCCGGTGTAGAGCGCAAACTGCTCCACCGCCTGCAGGGCAATCACCTCCGCGCCGCTGATAACGTGTTTGTCCCGCTTCTTCGCCAGTTTGATGAGCGGGGTTTCCGGCGGCAGAGCGACCACGTCAAATACCACGTCGGCCCGTTCCACCATCGTCGGGCTAAAGGCCAGGGTTTCGCTTTCCGCACCGCCCGCCATGCCGAGCGGCGTGACGTTAACCAGAATATCCGCCGCGATCCCTTCCGGCTTTGGCTGCCATTGAAAACCGTACTGCTTTGCCAGCACCAGTCCACGATCGCGATGGCGGGCGGCGATAATCACATCGCGGAAACCGGCATCGCGAAAGGCGGCGATGACCGCTTTGCCCATCCCGCCGCTGCCCTGGATCATCACTTTGGCAGAGGAGTCGAGCTGATGGCTGTCAATCAGGCTTTTCACCGCGATGTAGTCGGTATTCAACCCGGTTAGCCTGCCGTCGTCGTTGACGATGGTGTTGACCGAATCAATCGCCTTCGCCGAAGGATCAAGAGCGTCGAGAAATGGTATGCAGCTCTCTTTAAACGGCATTGAGACCGCGCAGCCGCGGATGCCCAATGCGCGGACGCCCTTCACCGCTGCGGCAATATCCTGGGTGGTAAAGGCTTTATAGATATAATTCAGCCCGAGTTTTTCATACAGATAGTTATGGAAGCGGGTACCGAAGTTGCCCGGGCGACCGGCCAGCGACATGCATAGCTGCGTATCGCGATTAATCATGAGCAATATCCTCCGCGTGGGCCAGCAGATACTCTTCCGCCTCTTTTGACCAGATACCGTGGTGACGTTCCATAATCGCCGCCAGCTGCGGGTCGCGAATGTCTCCCAGCGGCGTCAGCGGGAAGTTTTTCCCGGTATAAACCAGCTTCTTACCGCCGCCCACCGCCGGTAAATCCAGGGTGGTCTCGCCCGCCGCATTCAGCCCCAGAATATGGGTCACCACTTTTGCAGTCTGGACTTTTTTTGCCTGCATCAGCGCTACGGCGGCGCGCATATCGTCGGTATTGCCGCCGGAGGTGCCGACGTAGTGAGTGAAGGCGTAATGCACATCGTAAAAATTGATCGGCGCGCTGAACTGCTTATCCTGCGGGCCGGCGAAAAAGTTCAGGCAGCCGTCCGGGGCCAGCAGCGAGGATGCCAGAGTGATGAGCTGTTCGTTAGGGACGAAGACAAAAATATCGTCAAAACCGTGGCTGCCGGAGAGCGCCATCAGCGTTTCGCGGCTGGCGTCGTGCCCATCCAGATAGTGAATCAGCGTTTGCGGCTCGGAGGGATAGTGCTGGCGCGCATAGCTGAGTTTTGGCTTATTGGTGTCGGTGACCACCAGCAGCGCCGGGTTGATCGGGCCATGCAGCGCGTAGTCGATAGCCAGCAGACCCATCGGGCCCGTGCCGCCGAGGATCAGGGTGCGCCCCTGCGGGCGAATGCCCATCACATGGTTATAGCTGCCTTCCTGCAGATGATAGTTGGCGTTGAACGCGCCGATTACGCAGGAAAGCGGCTCCACCAGCGAACCTTCAAACCAGGTATCGCCTTCCCAGGTGAGCAGGCAATCCTGCGCCATCACCTCGTCAGGGATCACCACGTGGGTGGCTTCGCCGCCGATCCACGGGAAGGAATAACCGGGGCAGTCCGGGCGATCCGGTAGCTGCAGATTGGCCTGAATCACATAGCGCTGGCCAGCGTGAAACTTGTGCTGCCATTTTTTGCCGACGGCGATGATCTCTCCGCAGAACTCATGGCCGATGATGATCGGGTTAGTCGCCACATCGTCAGGCACCTTTTTGTGGTCCTCGCCCTGGTTCGCCTCTTTCCACGAAGAGAGGCACAGGCTGTCGGTGACCACCCGGGCGAAGATTTCATCATCCTGCATCGCCGGAAGTGCAAAGGTTTCCAGGCGCAGGTCGCGTTTGCCGTACAGGCGCAGGGCTGTTGTTGTTTGCATGTTTACCACCTCATCCCCTTCATCTTTCGCATTACGGCTGTATTGGCTTCCTTCACGTCCCCGGGTCACGCAGTGAATCCACGCTCCCAGGGATAAATCCAGTTGCCGCCTCGCCGTACTGCGCCATCTTTGGGGTTAACTTGTTGAAGTAGACCCGGCATCGCCGGGCGGAATAATCAGGACAGGAAGCCCAGTGCGTTACCGATAATCCCCAAACCGAAGAGGGCGAAAATCAGCCAGACCGGGTTCACTTTCTTATTGAGCAGGCGCACCATCAGCAGCGTCAGGCCCAGAGCCAGCAGGCCGGGGCAAAGCTGATCGAGGATGTTTTGTACGGTCATGGTGACGGTTGAGCCGTTGGCGCCCGGCGTTTGCGAGACCACCAGCGGGACGTTGATGGTGGTCCACTTGGTGACCAGCACGCCCATCACAAACAGGCCAAGAATGGAGGCGCCTTCGGTCAGTTTTTGCAGCAGGTTACCGCCCATATCGCTGACGATATTGACCCCTTTACGGAAGCCAAGCTGCAGTCCGTACCACTTCATCGCCAGACGAACCGCGTTGAAAATAAAGAAGAACAGCAGCGGACCAAGAATATTTCCGGAGAGCGCCAGCGAGGCGCCGAGGGCGGCGGTAATTGGCCGCAGCGTGCCCCATACCAGCGGGTCGCCCACGCCTGCCAGCGGCCCCATCAGGCCGACTTTGATCCCGTTGATGGCGCCATCGTCAATAGCGGCGCCGTTGGCCCGCGCTTCCTCCATCGCGACGGTCACGCCAATAACCGGCCCGCAGACTGCCGGAGTGGTATTGAAGAACACCAGATGGCGCTTCAGCGCGGCAACCTGATCCTCCTTCAGCGGGTAGAGGCGCTTGATGGCCGGGATCATGTCGTAGCAGAAACCAAGCCCGTGGATACGCTCGAAGTTGAATGACGCCTGCTGCAGGTTGGATCGCAGAAACATGCTCACCAGGTCGCCTTGGGTAATTTTTTTCTGTTCCATGTTGGGCTCCATCAGTCGTCAAGCTGGTCAAGGGCGGTGGAAGAGGGGGCGGCGGCCTGCGGTTCAGGTTTACGCCACTGCGGGTTGAGCTGGATATAAATCAGCGCGATGATGACCCCCACACCGCCGAAAGCCAGCAGACTAAAGTCGAGATAGCCGCCCGCGAGGAAGCCGAGAAAGAAGAAAGGCATCAGATACTTCACGCCCATCATGCGCAGCACCATGGCGTAGCCGACCACCACGATAAAACCGCCGGCGATTTGCAGACCGCGGGTGACGAATTCCGGAATGGCGTTGAGCATATTGCTGACCATATCCGCGCTGACAAACAGAGAAACGATGAGTGCGGGAATGGCGACGCGCAGCGCCTGAACGCCCAGCGCCGACACGTGCAGCAGATCGATTGTTCTGAAGCGTGCCTCTTCCGCGGCCTTATCCGCCGCGTGCTGGAACACCACGGTAATGGTGCGGGCGAACACGGTGAGCACCTGACCTGCTGCAGCGACCGGCAGCGCAATCGCTATTCCGGTAGCGATGCTTTGCTGGCCCACGATCACCAGGATGGCGGAGATAATGCTGGCTAACGCCGAATCCGGAGACTGCGCCGCGCCGACGTTCATCCAGCCGAGCGCGATGAGCTCCAGCGTCCCGCCGAGCATAATTCCGGTTTTTAAATCGCCGAGAATTAAGCCAATCACGGTACAGGCGATTAATGGACGGTGCGTCTGGAATTCATCCAGCACGCTGCCCATCCCGGCAATACAGGAAAAAATAAATATGGCTATTATTTGTAGGGTACTTATTTCCATAATTTGTCACCTTGAGGGTATAGAAATCCCTGCCTTTTACGGCATTTACACGATGTTCTTCAGGCTGCCTCTTTGTTGACTGCATTCTCTCGCCCCAGTCGCATAGTAATCTATGCTGCTGGTGACTCGCTCATTTGCCGCCGCGATGCAGCCAGAATGCCAGGGTGAAATAAAAGGCGCGTTTTATTATTCTGTAACGGACTGCTCTGCTATTTTATCGAGAATATTAACCGACGGATCTGAAGCTACGACGCGTAAATCAAGTTTAACCCCCAGCTTATCTAACTGCTGAAAGGTATTAATATCCGCTGCGTCTAATGATACCGCTTTGGTTAATTGTTTCTTACCCGGTCGCCAGGCCATACCGCCAATATTCAGGGTGGCTATTTTCACCCCCTGCTGCACCATGGTTAATACATCCTGCGGGTTTGTGAATAAATAAAAGACCGTTTCGTCCTGATATTGCGGGTTGTGATAAACGGCGACGGCTTTCTCGATATTCACCACATTAACCTTCATGCCCGGCGGCGCGGCCTGGCGAAGCAGCGTGCGGCGAACGTCGTCGTTATACACGTCGTCATTACAGATAATAATGCGCTGGGCGTTGGCCACTTTTGACCAAACGGTGGTGACCTGGCCGTGAATCAAACGGTCGTCAATGCGCGCGAGCGTAATGTTCATCAGAAATCCTCCTCAACGGTTTCCGGTTGCCGCCAGGTGACGCAGCACTGGCTGGCGATAAGTTCCAGGTGTTGGCACAGCGCTTCTGCATTCATCGTTTGCTGATTATCGACCAGCTCCAGAGCCAGCGGCAGCGACAGGCCGCTGATGACCCGGAGCTGCGGGTTGCGCATCGCCAGCCCGGCGGCGGCATTCCACGGGCTTCCGCACTGTAAATCGACGGCAATAAGCCACTCTTCGTCTTTGTGAGTACTTACCAACTTTTCAAGCTTACCGGCGATGTCGCCCGCGTTTTCACCCGGTACAAACTCCACGGCGCTGACGTTGACATCGCCGTAAACCATGCGCACCGAGTCGAGCATGGCGCAGGCCAGCTGGCCGTGGGCGCAGAAGATGACGTTAACCATTTTTCCCCCTTAGCCGCGCGTTTTTCCGCCCGCGATGTTAGTGGTGACTCCGGTGATATAGCTGGCGCGATCTGAGAGTAGATAGCAAACAAAATCAGCGACTTCGCTGAGTCGACCCGAACGACCAATCGGAATCGAATTTTTGCTATAGCCTTCGCGCAGCTGCTCGACGGTAATATTACGGGTCCAGGCCAGCGCCTGTTCGTACTCAGGCGTGCGCAGCCCGGTTTTTTCCAGAATGCCCGGCGCAACGCCCACGACGCGAATACCGTGTTTACCTAACTCTTTCGACCATGAGCGGGTAAAGCTATTCAGCGCGGCTTTAGTCGCGGCGTAACAGCTCTGGCCTTCAGAGCCTTCGAGGCCGCTTTCCGACGAGACGTTAACAATCACGCCGCTGCGCTGTTTAACCATCTGGCGGGCTACCGCCTGTGACATCAGAAATACGCCTTTTTGATTGATATTGACCATTTTTTCGAATGCCGCTTCATTTAATTCATAGCGGCCGGACGGCGCTTTCTCATCAACTAATAAACGCGGGAAGTTGACGCCAGCGTTATTAACCAATCCGTCAATACGGCCAAAACGCTGAATAATACTGTCGACGGTATTATTCACTTCGCTGGCGCTGGAAATATCGGTTGGCCAGAAACAATAATTTTCACCGAGCTGATGTTTATCGCCACCGTGAATATCGCTCATCTGCACATTAGCGCCCTGGGCTAATAATTCATCGACAATCGCCAGGCCAATTCCTGATGCGCCACCGGTAACAATAATAATTTTATCTTTTAAGTTTAACCACGTATCCATTATCGACTCCTGTTTCTTCAGATAAAGGGATCCCCCGCAGCAGCGCTGCGTGAAATCATATCGTTGTAATTTACTTCAGTAGTGACTCGGCGGTTTCTCGATTCGTCACCAGACAGTTAATATAGTGTCCATTTAAGGCGCCAAGAATACCGGAGTATTTTTCCTCGCCCATGGCGATACCTACCGAATAACGCGCCTGCCTGAGTTTCGCCATCTCAATAGATAGCGTTTTCTCGCTCATGGCGGTTTCTACCAGCGCGCCATCAATATTGTAAAAGCGCGAGCAGATATCACCGGCGACCTGGCGGGCGTTGAGATCGTCGCTCTCTTCACTGCCGTAAAACGCATGCCAGTTGGCGCCGTCGCGGATAGCCGGTGAACCGATCCCCACCAGCGCGACGTCCAGGTTATCCCAGTAAGATGCAATGGTTTTAAAGTGCTGGGATTGCATAATACCGTTGCGAATTAATTTGTTATCCAGCAGCGCCGGGAAATCGGCGAGATGCGATTCCGCTTTCAGCTTCGCCGCGGCGCCGTAGGTCAGCGTATTCACGTGGTAGCGGCTCTCCAGCTTGCCGGAGGGGCCGCCGATAATCGGGACGCAGATAACCTGACGGGACTGGCTGGCCTGCGGCAGATTCTCCACCAGCGCGCGTACCGCACGCCCCCAGGAGAAACCGACGATATCGCCCGGCTCCAGCAGCCTGTCGACCAATTGTGCGCCATGCAGGCCGATAATATTGAGCTGATCCTCCTCCAGCAGCGAGTCGCAGGCCGCCACCACCGCCTCCTTGAGGCCAAATTTTTGTTTCAGCTGCTGCTCAAGCCACAGATTTTCGTTGTAGTCATAGTTGATGGCGATAGTGACGATGCCCTGCTCGCGGCCGCGCTTCAGCAGACGGCTGATGGTGGTGCGATATATCCCCAGCTCGCGGGCAATCTGCGCCTGGGTCATATCCTGCTCATAATAGAGCTGGGCGATTTTTACGATCAGACGAATATCGTCGCTGTTTTCCATCGTCACTGTCGGCTCCTGCACATTTGTGCAAATCAGATATTGGCGCTCACGATCTGATATAACCCCATCAGGCGCCCGCTTTAAAGAAATTTTCCTCTTTTTCATAGCAACCTTCTGACCGTTTCTGTTGCACATTTGCGTTGCTAATCGCCGGTTTCCGGCACGTTTGTGCCGTAAGTGATAAGGGCCTGATTCTGCTTTATTTCGCCGGGCAAAGTTGCTGGGCTTTCTGAAGTACACTTTTGTGTTGAAAGGCGGGACAGATCACATTTAGCGTCAGGCGGCGAGCGCGCGATTCTTTTTTATCGCCTGCAAGGTAGGGTATATTTCGTTTTTAAACAGAAAGCATTCAAGTTTTATCAAGGCGGCAAGGGAGCGACGCCCGGCAGCATAGAAATCTATGTGACTGGGATCAGTGAGTGTAGCCATCGCAGAGACAACTTGAAGGATGAAGTGTTTCAGGAGAAGTTATGCTGCCCGACTCGTCAACCCGACTCAATAAATACATCAGCGAAAGCGGAATTTGCTCGCGCCGTGAAGCCGATCGCTTTATCGAACAAGGCAACGTTTTTATCAACGGCAAACGCGCCACTATTGGCGACCAGGTTAAAGCTGGCGACGTAGTCAAGGTCAATGGCCGGTTGATTGAGCCGCGCGAAGCGGATGATTTAGTACTGATTGCGCTGAATAAACCGGTTGGCATCGTCAGCACTACCGAAGACGGGGAGCGCGACAACATCGTTGATTTCGTTAACCACAGCAAACGCGTATTCCCAATCGGCCGTCTGGACAAAGACTCGCAGGGGCTCATCTTTCTGACCAACCATGGCGATCTGGTGAATAAAATCCTGCGCGCCGGTAACGACCATGAAAAAGAGTATCTGGTCACCGTTGATAAGCCGGTGACCGATGAGTTTATTCGCGGAATGGGCGCGGGCGTACCGATTCTCGGCACGGTAACGAAGAAGTGCAAAGTGAAAAAAGAAGCGCCTTTTGTGTTTCGCATTACCCTGGTTCAGGGGCTGAATCGCCAGATCCGCCGGATGTGCGAATATTTTGGCTATGAAGTGACGAAGCTTGAGCGGACGCGGATCATGAACGTCAGCCTGTCGGGGATCCCGCTGGGAGAGTGGCGCGATCTGACCGACGATGAGCTGATCGATCTCTTCAAGCTGATTGAGAACTCGTCTTCAGAGGCGAAACCGAAGGCAAAGGCGAAGCCGAAAACGGCCGGCATTAAGCGCCCGGTAGTCGCGATGGAAAAAACCAGCGAGAAGTCTTCCCGTCCGGCGTCGAACGGCAAACGCTTTACTGCGCCTGGGCGTAAAAAGAAAGGGCGTTAGCGTCTGCCGCGCGTTGGCGTATTTGCCGACCAGGAAAACGAGGCCTCCGCATCCGGTTTGTAAGCCTGCTTTTTCTTGAGCTGGCGGGCTTTCTTAGCCTCGGCTTCGCGCTGGAGCATTAGTTTATCGATGTACTCTTTTTTCACGCTATTGGTCTCCGCGTTGGTCAGCGGACGGCCATAGGCGATGCGCGCGCGGTCGAGCAGGGTTTTCAGTTCGCGCTGTTCGCGCTCGGTCATCTCTTTTTGAGTGATGCGGGGGAGTGCCATAGTGGTGCCCTCAGTTAGCCTGTGGCTTCAGTGTACGGTAAAGGGGCGGACGTCTCACGGTAAATTGTTGTGCCTCGCAGAAAATCCCGGAGGCGGTGCTGCGCACCTGTCCGGGCTACAAAACCCGCAAGCTGCACGGACCGTAGCCCGGCTAAGCGCAGCGCAAGCCGGGAAAATTACGGGTTGTTAGCTCTCTTTTTCCGTTTTACGCGATTCATCCGCAATCGGCTTCCCTGACCAGTAACCGGCCAGCAGCGAGCCAGACAGGTTGTGCCAGACCGAGAACAGCGCCCCGGGCAGCGCGGCCAGCGGGCCAAAGTAGATTTTCCCCAGCGCGGCGGCAAGGCCGGAGTTCTGCATTCCTACCTCGATCGCCAGCGTGCGGCAGGTGGACTCGTCAAAGCCAAACAGTCGCCCGCCCCAGTAGCCGCCGAGCAGACCGATAGTGTTATGCAGGATAACGGCGATAATCACCACAAAACCAACGGAAGCGATATGCGACGCGGAGCCTGCCACCACGGCGCAGATAATCGCCAGAATGCAGACCATCGAAAAGGCCGGGAGAAACGGTTCCACCGCCTTCACCACTTTCGGCAGCAGATGATGCACCGCCAGCCCCAGTGCAATTGGGATCACCACAATTTGCAGAATGCTGAGCAGCATTCCCATCACATCTACCTGAATATGCGCATCCACGTACAGACGCGTCAGCAGCGGCGTCGCGACCACGCCGACCAGGGTGGATACCGAGGAGATGGTGACTGAGAGCGCAACATCGCCTTTTGCCAGAAAGATCATCACGTTGGATGCCGTACCGCTGGCGACGCTGCCCACCAGCACCATGCCGGCGGAAAGCTCCGGCGGCATGTGAAAAATCAGCGCCAGCAGCCAGGCGGCGAGCGGCATCACCAGGTAGTGGAGAAAAATCCCTGCGGCAACCGGCGCGGGGCGGGAAAGCACGCGCTTAAAGTCGTCGACTTTCAGATGCACGCCCATGCCGAACATAATCAGCATCAGCAGCGTCGGGACCCAAGGGCCAACGGGAGTAAAAGTGGATGGCGTGTAATAAGCGATAACCGAGAGCAGCAGCGCCCATAATGGGAACAGCCGCGTAAGCGTGGCGAGCATGTTGTTTTCCTTGCACATAAGTTGTGTTTGCTTGTTATTGACCGGCCGGGATCGAGCCCGGCCATAGCTATTGTTTATCGTGCTAAGAAATATTATTCAAACAAATTATGCTCATGTTCCGCTGCGGATAAGCTCCCAGCTGAGTCCGAAGCGCGCTAAATACTTGCGCAGGCGGTCAGCATCGTTAGGATTGGCCTTTTTCTGACGGGAGACGGCGAACAGCTCGCGTCCGGCTTCGGAGAGCGAAGCGCTGCGCTGGCAGACCTCCAGCACCGTTTCCAGCTGCCGGCGATCGAAGAGATCGATTTCCATTGCTATGTCAGGAGAAGACGTCGTTAGCTGCCAGCTCTCTTTCAGCAGCATAATCTCCTCTTCCGCAACGGCCTGCGTAATGCGCCCCTGCTCGGCCAGCGTCGCCATACGCGCCACGGATGAGCTGAGTTCGCGAAAATTGCCGCGCCACTGCGCCTGCGGCGAGCAGGCAAAGGCCAGATAACGCTCGCGGGCCTCTTTATCAAAGCGGATCTGCGTCTGCCGTTCGCTGGCCAGTCGCCGTAGTTCATACTCCACGTTTGGCGCAATATCTTCCCGCCGCTGCGCCAGGCCGGGGAGGGCAAAGCGCCACATATTGATGCGCGCATAAAGATCTTCGCGAAAGCGTCCTTCCGCCACCCACTGCTGCATATCGCGATGCGTTCCGGCGATTAGCTGAAAGTCGCTGTGCGCCTCGTTGTCCGAACCAAACGGGAAAAAGGTTTTTTCTTCAATGGCCTTCAGCAGCATGGCCTGCTCGTCCAGCCCTAGCTCGGCGATTTCATCAAGAAACAGCACGCCGCCGTCGGCTTCGCGTAATAGTCCGGCGCGCGGCGCGACCGCGCCGGTAAACGCGCCTTTGACATGGCCAAACAGCGTAGACATTGCGTTATCGCCGCGAAGGGTGGCGCAGTTAACCGCCATAAATTTTCCCGCCACTAAATGACGCGACTGGCGCAGCTGATAGATACGTCTGGCGAGAAAGGACTTACCGGCGCCCGTTGGGCCAGTAAGCAGGATCGGATCGGTCGATCGGATCGCCACGCGCTCAATTCGATCGATAAGCTTGTTGAACGTCGCATTGCGCGTCTCTATCCCGGCTTTCAGGAAAGAGACCGACTGCTGCTGCTCGCGCTGAAAGCGGCTGGTGAGCGCGGCATAGCGGTTTAAGTCCAGATCGATAACCGAGTAAATACCGACAGCGATGGCTTCATCCGGTGAGCCTTTCGGCGCAGGACCGGTCTGCAGCAGATTGGCGGGAAGATAGCGCGCCTCCGTCAGCAGGAACCAGCAGATTTGCGCCACGTGAGTCCCGGTAGTGATATGCACCAGATACTCTTCGTTTTCGGTATCAAAGCTGTAGCGGCTGGCGAAGTCGAGAAACGCCGCGTAGACCTCTTCAAAATCCCACGGATCGTTTATCTCGACCCTATGCGGGCGTACTTCGGTTTGCGGCGAAAGCAGGGCGATATCTTCGATCAGCTTTTGCGCCAGGCTTTCATCGTGCGGCTGGTGGATGAGCTCCAGCCTGTCGACAGGAAAATCGGCCTGCTGGCATAGCCCAACGGTGGGCCGCCATTTCTTTAAACGATTAGCCCGCTTGCCGCGTTTATCCAGTACCGTTCCGAGAACGCCAATCACCACCCGACGCTTGTTCATTATTTATCTCATAAGATAAGTATCGATACTAAAAGATAAAAAATTCTCCCGAGCCGGGCAACGGCAAAAACCGAGTTAAAAAATAAATCACTTTTAATCAATGAGATAAAAATTTATTTCGTCACTTTTTCGTCCTGGCACGCATCTGGCAATAACCCTTTCGTTATTTCGCTGAATTCGCAGGGGGTTAAACCCCGCCGGCACGTCAGAAACGGTACTGACCGTCTTTCGGGCGCGTTCCGTCAGCCGATAACCACCAATGGGTTCGATTCCCGATTTCACTCCAATGAAAACTGGTTTGTTAATCATAGAGATACACGGGGTTTTGCGCAGTCAGCACTCCCCACAGCAGGCCGCCGGTAAAGGCGCCGTGCCGCAGGCAAAAGGGAGTTCCCCTGCGGCTTCGCCCCTGCACCCGCGCCTGCTTTTTATAAGGAATAAAAAATGGCTAAAAAAATCACTATACGGAAAGGCCAACTGGGACTTCTCTCTCGTCAGGGAGATTACTATCAGATTCTGGAAGCGGGCGAGTATCGCCTGCCGTGGTTCAACGTTCCTGAAGTGCTAATCGTTAACAGGGACGGCAGCGAAGTGCCGGAGGCGCTGGCCGAGTATTTACGGCGCTTTCAGGCGGAATGGATCGAACAGTACTGCCTGGCGGCGGACCTGACGGATAACGAGGCCGGAGCGCTCTATAACAACGGCGTGCTGCAGGAAATTCTGCCGCCAGCGACGCGTCGACTTTACTGGGCCGCCGGTGACGAGATGCAGCTGCTACGTCTGGATACCCGGCAGGTTGAGGTCCCCGAGGCGATCATGAACGCGGTGCTGCAGCCGAGACGTCACGGGACGGTAAAAGGTCGCGAAGCGATCCTGACCGTATCGGTGCCAGCCTGGCACGTCGGGGTATTGAAAGTCGATGGTGAGACGCAGTCGCTGCTGCCGCCGGGCCTGAGCGCCTACTGGAAGATCAATCACCTGGTGGAAGCTGAAGTGGTCGATACCCGCCTGCAGGTGCTGGAAGTCGGCGGTCAGGAGATTCTGACCAAAGATAAAGTGAATCTGCGTTTAAATCTGGCGGCGAACTGGCGCTACAGCGATGTGTTGCGGGCTTTTGGGCAGCTGACGAAGCCGCTGGACCATCTGTATCGCGAACTGCAGTTTGCGCTGCGTGAAGCCGTCGGAACGCGAACGCTGGATGAACTACTGGAAGATAAGCACATCATTGATGAGGTGGTGAGCGCGCAGGTAACCGAGCGCATGGCGGCATTTGGTATCGAAGTCGCCTCGCTGGGCGTGAAAGATATTGTTTTGCCCGGCGACATGAAAGCTATTCTGTCGCAGCTGGTGGAGGCGGAGAAATCGGCGCAGGCGAACGTGATCCGCCGGCGTGAAGAGACCGCGGCGACGCGTTCGCTGCTCAACACCGCGAAAGTGATGGAAAACAACCCGGTCGCGCTGCGCTTAAAAGAGCTGGAAACGCTGGAAAGGGTGGCGGAGCGTATCGATAAAATCTCGGTCTTTGGCGGCCTGGACCAGGTGCTGCATGGACTGGTCAATCTAAAAGGATAAACAACATGACGTATAACGGTGTGGATGCCGCCATGCGCCATAAGGTGCGGCGGCAGTTACAGGAGGTGGAGCAGCGCTACGGCGTCAGGGTGCTCTACGCCTGCGAGTCCGGCAGCCGGGGCTGGGGCTTTGCTTCGCCGGACAGCGATTATGATGTGCGGTTTCTCTATGTTCATCCCCCTGAGTGGTACCTGCGGGTGGATGCGCCGCGCAATGTTATCGAGCTGCCCATCGACGCTGAGCTGGACGTCTGCGGTTGGGAGTGGCGTAAGGCGCTGGGTCTGCTGAAAGGGGCAAATCCGACGCTGATCGAATGGCTGGACTCGCCGGTGGTGTATCAGCAGGATGATGCGACGGTTCAGGCGCTTAAGCGGCTGATACCGGAGTGGTTTTCTCCGGTACGCGCCCGCTGGCATTACTACTCGATGGCCAGAAAGAATTTTCGCGGCTATCTGCAGGGTGAACAGGTGCGGTTGAAAAAGTACTTTTACGTGCTGCGTCCGCTACTGGCCGTCCGCTGGGTTGAGGCGGGAAAAGGGGCGCCGCCGATGCGCTTTGCTGAACTGCTGGCGGGAAGCTGTCTGGAGGCGGGCCTGCGTCAGGAAATCGACGAGCTGCTGGCGCGCAAACAGCGCGCCGACGAGGCTGAATATGGTCCGCGGCGGCCATTACTGCATGCGTTTATTCAGTCCGAGCTGCTCAGAGGCGCGATCCCGCCAGCGCTGCCTGAGAGCCGGACAGGGAATATCAGGGAGTTGGACAGATTACTGATGACCACGGTGATGGGGAACGCTAAATCGGAATCTTTGATACGCGTTTGATTTGTAAGGCCAGCATTTCTGCAAGGCAATGGCAGAAAGGCACCCTTTGTCTGCCATCTTAAATGGCCCGGCAGAAATGGCGGGCCATTTTTATCGCTGTTACTCGAACAGATTATGATGCAGCTTCTGCACCACTTTCTCGGCATCTGCACCCGGTACCAGGAAGCACAGATTGTGGCTGGATGCGCCGTAGCAAATCATTCGAATATTAAACGGCTCCAGCACGCCAAACACCTCTTTACCGACGCCGCACGCTTTCGACAGTTCGTTACCAATGATGGCAACCAGCGCCAGGTCCTGTTCAACCTCAACGCGGCACAGCGAGGACAGTTCGGTCAGCAGCGACTGGGTGAGCAGGGTGTCGCCGGCCGAAGTCGAACCAGTGGTATCCATGGTCAGCGCCACGCTCACTTCAGAAGTGGTGATCAGATCGACGGAGATACTGTGACGCGCCAGCGTGCTGAATACCTCGGCCAGAAAACCGCGCGAGTGCAGCATATTGAGGCTGTGCAGGGTCAGCAGAGTCTGCTTGCGGCGCAGCGCCAGCGCGCGGAACAGCGGCGGATTTTCCGTATTTTTGCACACCAGCGTGCCGCCCGCTTTTGGCTCTTTGCTGGAGCCGACGAATACCGGAATATCGCTACGTACGGCGGGAAGCAGGGTGGCCGGATGCAGCACTTTCGCGCCAAAGGTCGCCATTTCCGCCGCTTCTTCAAAGGCGATAACGTCAATGCGTTTGGCCGCCGGCGCAACGCGCGGGTCGGTGGTATAGATACCCGGAACATCGGTCCAGATATCGACGCGGGTAGCGTTTAGCGCTTCGCCGAGTAGCGCGGCGGTATAGTCGCTGCCGCCGCGGCCAAGTGTGGTGGTACGGCCTTTCGCTTCGCTGCCAATAAAGCCCTGGGTGATCACCAGGCCTTCCGCCAGACGCGGAGCCAGAAGCTGCTCGGTGAGTTCAGATAAGGCGGCGATATCCGGTTCCGCGCGGCCAAAGCGATCGTTGGTGCGCATAACCTTGCGCACGTCGAACCACTGGGCGGCGATACCGCGCTCGCGCAGGATCTCGACAAACAGCAGAGTAGACATCAGTTCGCCATGGCTGACCAGTTCGTCGGTTAACGCGCTTGAACTGGCCAGGGAGGCGGCTTCCGCCAGGGTGGTGATGTTTTCCAGCAGGCGTTCAATTTCATCGCGTATCACGTTCGGATAACGCAGACGCTCCAGAATATTGAACTGGATTTGCCGCATGGCATCGAGCTTTGCGAAACGTTCGCCAGGTTCCAGCCCTTCCGCTAAGGCGACCAGCAGGTTGGTCACGCCAGCCGAGGCGGAAAGCACCACCACGCGGGTATTGGCATCCAGCAGCGCGACGTCTACGCTGCGGTTCATGGCATCAAAGTCGGCAACGCTGGTACCGCCGAATTTGGCTACAACTAAGTCTGTCATAACAACCTCGTGTCAGGGGGCCTGACTTATTAAAACGATTCCTGACAACCAATCCTGGCGGGGCTGGACGCAGCCGGATTGCAACAAAATGTCTTAATAAGCCAGGCCAAATTATTCAGCCATGGCACAAGGGAAGAGCGAAAAACAGGGTGGGCGCAGAGCGATAAACAAACTACGATGTCACCCAGAAGTGCTCCACCTTGTAGACCCGCTTGCCGATGCAGCGCATCAGATGGCGAGTATGAAACGCCCGACTGCGAACGTTTCTGGTGACAACCCAGGGGATTCAGCCCCTGTGGCCGGTGATGAGCGTAACCAGACGCTTATTCACCTCGGCGTTGCTCCCCCTCACGTATTTTCCCCGGACTGGCTCCTCCAATACGGTTACCTGGGCAACGCACCTCTTCTGGCAATTACCGACGTCTTTCACTTTGCCAGGGGGACGCGGGACATTATACCCCCCTGCAATACCCTTTCGCTGTAGCGTGAAATGCGCGATCCATACCTACCTACGTATATGTAGGTACTGCCGTTATATAAAGGGTTCAGGCGAAGTATGTCAACGTCAGGGTTATGCGGATTTTTCATGCGCGGGTCGCTGACAGAAAAAAGCCTTATGATGTCTATACTATCAGGGACGTTTTGCCTCAAATTGCCCCAATTTCTGACGCGTATCATCGGCATAACATAAAAATCATCACAATTTTTCGTCACCGGCGCTACAATCGACCGCAGTCACAATTCTCAAATCAGAAGAGTATTGCTAATGAAAAACATCAACCCAACGCAGACCTCTGCCTGGCAGGCATTACAGAAACACTTTGATGAAATGAAAGACGTTACCATCGCGGATCTGTTCGCGAAAGATAGCGACCGTTTCTCTAAATTCTCCGCCACGTTCGACGATCTGATGCTGGTGGATTTTTCCAAAAACCGCATCACCGAAGAGACGCTGGCCAAACTGCAGGATCTGGCCAAAGAGACCTTCCTGGCTGACGCCATTAAATCCATGTTCTCCGGCGAGAAGATTAACCGCACGGAAGATCGCGCGGTGCTGCACGTTGCGCTGCGTAACCGCAGCAATACTCCGATTCTGGTTGATGGCAAAGATGTGATGCCGGAAGTGAACGCCGTGCTTGAGAAGATGAAAACCTTCTCTGAAGCTATTATCTCCGGTAGCTGGAAAGGCTACACCGGTAAAGCGATTACCGACGTCGTGAACATCGGTATCGGCGGCTCCGATCTTGGCCCGTTCATGGTGACCGAAGCGCTGCGTCCGTACAAAAATCACCTGAATATGCACTTTGTTTCTAACGTCGATGGTACCCATATCGCCGAAGTGCTGAAAACGGTGAACCCGGAAACCACGCTGTTCCTGGTGGCGTCGAAAACCTTTACCACCCAGGAAACCATGACCAACGCCCACAGCGCGCGCGACTGGTTCCTGGCGACCGCTGGCGATGAGAAACACGTAGCGAAACACTTCGCCGCGCTCTCCACCAACGGTAAAGCGGTAGGTGAATTCGGTATTGATACCGCCAATATGTTTGAGTTCTGGGACTGGGTTGGCGGTCGTTACTCTCTGTGGTCTGCTATCGGCCTGTCCATCATCCTGTCCGTGGGCTTCGACAACTTCGTCGAGCTGCTCTCCGGCGCGCACGCGATGGACAAACACTTCTCCACCACGCCGGCTGAGAAAAACCTGCCGGTGCTGCTGGCGCTGATCGGTATCTGGTACAACAACTTCTTCGGCGCTGAAACCGAAGCGATTCTGCCGTACGACCAGTATATGCACCGCTTTGCCGCCTACTTCCAGCAGGGCAACATGGAATCCAACGGTAAATACGTTGACCGTAACGGCAACGCCGTGGATTACCAGACGGGCCCGATCATCTGGGGCGAGCCGGGCACCAACGGTCAGCACGCGTTCTATCAGCTGATTCACCAGGGGACCAAAATGGTGCCGTGCGATTTTATCGCTCCGGCGATTACGCATAACCCGCTGTCTGACCATCATCCGAAGCTGCTGTCTAACTTCTTTGCGCAGACCGAAGCGCTGGCGTTTGGTAAATCCCGCGAAGTGGTTGAACAGGAATATCGCGATCAGGGTAAAGATCCCGCGACGCTGGAACACGTGGTGCCGTTCAAAGTGTTTGAAGGCAACCGGCCGACTAACTCCATCCTGCTGCGTGAAATCACGCCGTTCAGTCTGGGCGCGCTGATTGCCCTGTATGAACATAAGATTTTCACCCAGGGCGTGATTATGAACATCTTCACCTTCGACCAGTGGGGCGTTGAGCTGGGCAAACAGCTGGCGAACCGCATCCTGCCGGAGCTGAAGGATGGTTCTGAAGTCAGCAGCCACGACAGCTCCACTAACGGCCTGATTAACCGCTATAAATCCTGGCGCGCATAATCGCTAAAACGTTGTCAATGCCGGCCCAGGTGGCCGGCATTTTTTATAGCCGCCGCAGCAGTTTTGCCGGGTTTCCTGCCCACACGCCTTTCTCTGTAATGGATTTTGTCACCACGCTGCCCGCGCCAATCACGACGCCATCGCAAATGCTGACCGCCAGAATGGTTGCGCCGCTGCCGATAGACACATCGTTGCCAATGACGATTCTTCCCCAGCTTTCGCGGTCGGCGTTGGGCTTGCCGTCGCGGAACATATCGTTAGCGAACATTACGCCGTGGCCGATAAAACAGCGTTCGCCGATGGTCACGTACTCGCAGATAAAGGTATGGGACTGAATTTTGCTGTCGCTGCCAACGCGGGTATGGCCCTGGATTTCAACGAAGGGGCCGACGAAGACGTTATCGCCTAGCGTGCAGTCATAGAGGTTGGCGGGCTGGTAAATCACCACGTTTTCGCCGCTGGCGACGTTGCGAATGGCGGTTTCACGAAGGGTATGCATGCTGCCTCTCAGATCGGTTTAGCCAAAATGTGTAATGTGCTTTGCTGGGTCGCAGAATGAAAGACGACATCTTTTACGTGCTGCATTCCCTGACGTTCATAAAAACGGCGGGCGCGGGTATTCGCGGCGAGCACCTCCAGCCAGAGCCAGCGTTCACCGGCAACTTTTGCTCGCTTCTCGACGGCGTGAAAAAGCTGCTCGCCATAGCGATGGCCCGTTGTTGCAGGTAACAGATAGAGCTTATGCAATAGCGTACCGGTTGGGCCTTCGGGATTGATGTCCTGGCGGCAGGCGTATTTAGCAAAGCCGATTGGCTCCTCTGCCTCAGCAATCAACCAGCAGCACTGCGTATCGGCCAGGCTGCGCTCCAGTGAGGCCACGGCATACTCTTGCTGCAGGTAGCGCTCCATTTCATCGGCGTTATGCCAGAGGTGGGTAAAGTGATGACGATAGCTGGCATTCGCCATATCGTTGAGTAAAGCCGCATCTTCCGGACGTGCAAGACGAATCTTTAGCATTCTGCGTTCCTCGCAAAGAAGTGGCGATATTTTGCCCGTAAAGTTCGCTGCGGGTAAACCTCAAAAGTGGGGGAGGAGAAGATGCCGGAGGAGAGCCTCCGGCTGGGGATCAGGCGACGGCGATGGCCTCGATTTCAATACCCGCATCTTTAGGCAGTCTGGCGACCTCAACGCAGGAGCGGGCTGGAAACGCCGCGTTGTGTTCAACGAAGAACGCTTCATAGACCGCGTTGATGGTGGCAAAATCGTTCAGATCCTTGACGAAAACCATCGTCTTAACAATATTTTTCACCTGCAAGCCCGCCGCTTCCACGATAGCCTTAACGTTTTCCAGCGACTGGCGCGTTTGCACAGCGATGTCGTCAGACATGGTGCCATCTTGCGCATTAACCGGGAGCTGCCCTGAGGTCATCGTCATGGTACCCAGGTTTACCCCCTGAACATACGGACCGATGGCGGCAGGCGCGGACGCGGTGGAAATAATCATTCTGTTGATTCCTCTTGATAAGTGGTTACATGAAATAGTTAAGTAAAACCAGTGAACCAACGCCGCTGACGACGACCCAGACCAGCCCCAGTCGGAAGCTGGCAAGCGTGCAGATAATCGCGGCGATGACTTTCGGGTTTTTTAAATCAAACTCCATGCTGGAGTTCACGCTCAGGATCTGAATCGTGATGATGGCTGGCAGAACAGTCACCGGCACAAAGCGCAGCGTTTTGCTGACCCGGTTCGACATCTGGATTTTCCCGGCGAGACCAATGAACGAGAAGCGAATAAGAAAGGTCACGGCGGCCATACCCAGCGTCAGGGCGATAAAAAAGCTATTACTCATTTTCCAGCGCTCCTTCGAGAGAGAGTTTAGCGGCGGCCTGCGCTTGTTTACGCTCTTCGGCGAGATCGACGCTCAGGCCCGCCATTACGCCCAATACGGATGCGACGACAATGCCTAACGAATAGGGCAGCACGACCAAAAGTACGCCGGATACGGCAGCCACAATGGCGGCGACGGTACAGGCCTGGCTCTTGATTTGCGGAACGACGATGGCGATAAAGGCGGCGACCATCGCGAAGTCCAGACCGTATTTTTCAATATGTGGAAATGAGGCGCCAACCAGAGCGCCAAGGAAATCGGCTAAAACCCAGGCGAACCAAAATGTCAGCATGGCTGAAGAGTAGAACAGATATTTATCCTTTTTATTCTCCTCCATCTCTTTCACCGTCGTGGCGTACACCTCATCGGTCAGAGCATAGGCCATAAAGCATTTTTTAAAAAAGGACGCCTCGCGTACGGTACTGGAAATTGATGCGCTGTAAAGTATATGACGGAGATTAATAATCAGCGTGGTGAATATAATTACCCCGAGGCTCGCCCCGGTTTTGAGCATATTCAACGCCAGCATTTGTGCTGAACCCGCAATAACAATGGTGGACCAGACCGTACTTTGCCAGACGCTCATTCCGGCGCTCACGCTTAGCGCGCCGACGATAAATGAAAAGGGAAAGTCGCCGATACACAAGGGAAGAATGGCGCTGGCGCCCCGTAGGATAACTTTTTTGTTCATAAGCAATATCTGTTATTTAAGAAATTAATTATTTATGTAAGGTACGTGGAAAGATTAGTTAATGATTATTTAGCAACCATGATGTTGATAATTTCTTTGTCGGTATAGGCCATGGGCTTAACAACCAGACGACAGAGATTATTAATCGTTTGCTCAACGTCAGCGCAAACGATCCCATCATTAGAGCTTGCGCAGCTATTTTGCATGGCCATCAATACAGCCTTAAATGCGCTGGACACGACGGATGAAACTTTCATCGCGCAGCTATTAGAAGCGCCGTCACAAATCATACCGGTAATATCACTGACCATATTAATAATCGCGGTGTTAATGGTTTCCATATCGCGAGTAAATAGCCACGCCATCCCGGCAGCTGCTCCCATTGCTGCCGTAGACGCCGCGCATAGCGCGGACAGACGCGTATAGCGGGAGTGGATCGATATCGCGGTCAGGTGGGAGAGCGCGAGCGCCCGTGCGAGCGTTTCTTCATCGGCATTAAGATGCTCCGCGACCGTCACTACCGGCATGGTAGCGGCGATACCCTGGTTGCCGGAACCAAAGTTTGACATGGCGACGACGGGAGCGCCGCCCATCCGCGCGTCGGATGCGGCGACGGTATTGATGATGACTTTACTGAGCAGGTCGTTGCTGAGCAGACCCTTTTTTACTGCATCAGAGAAGGTACCATTGATGTTTAAACCATATTTCTTGCTCTTGCCTTCATTTGCCAGCGCCGAATTGAGGCGGGCGGCTTCGAGAATAAATTCGATGTCGGCAAAATCGACTTCGCTTATAAAATTGAAGGCTCCGGCAAGCGAAAAGGGTTCTAACGCTTCCTGCTGCGTTACCGTATTCTGTTTATTAGCCAAAGCCTGCGCTTCGCCATTAATATAAAGTTCAACGATATTGGTATGCGTGCCTTTAACTACCACGCGGCAGCTCTTTTCGCCATCAGTCAGGGTCAGATCCAGATGGATAAAATCGGGAGTATCTTCCACGCGAATATTAACCTGGCCATCGGCGATTAGCTTTTGCGCTAATTCGACATGCTGCTGGGTAATCCCCTCCAGTGTTTTTAACCCCTTATCGGCATCGCCGCCAAAAGCGCCAATGGCGGCGGCAAGCGCGACACCGCTAACGGATGTTCCTGGAATAGTTACGCCCATCGCGTTTTTGTACAGATTCGCAGAAATAAAACCGTTAATACTTTGACAGGCCGTATCTAAATGTTTCGCAGCGTAAGCGGTAGTAAAAGAAATAGCGACGGGTTCGGTACAACCTAACGCCGGAGCCACTTCTTGTTTTAGCCATTTTATAAAAATGGATGCGCGTTCATTAATCATATTTTAAATCAATCCGCTAAATGTGGGTTATTAACTGGCGAGTATCCTAAGATAATTCTGAAGGAAAAACTTACTCTAATAACCCTGTTATTTATGCATTAAAGAGAAAAATTTTCGCTTATTAAAAGAATGTAAAACTGTGATCTTATTATGGTTAATTAACTGATTTACCGAGTATTTATATTCTGTTTTTTGAACATAAAAAGGGATTTAGTTAACCGCCTCACAGCGATGACGAAAGTAAGATTTTCTCTTTTTACGTATTTCGTCGTATACGAGCAAGGCGGGCAGTGGGGAGAAGGGGATAACAAATGTAGATCTGGATCACATTTTTGCGTTATACAGATCGCAGGAAATCATGCTTATAAGGGGTGTCTATGCCGCCGGTTTATCGTCCGTTGGTGAGTTTTATTGCAACCGCCATGCAAACCGTTTTGAATCTTGGCCTGCTGTGCCTGGGGGTCATTCTGATCGTATTCCTCGGGAAAGAGACGTTGCATCTGGCGCACGTCCTGTTTACCCCTGAACCTGTCAGTAAGTACAAGCTGGTGGAAGGCCTGGTGGTCTACTTCCTCTATTTCGAGTTTATCGCGCTGATTGTGAAGTACTTTGAATCGGGATTTCACTTCCCGCTACGCTACTTTGTTTATATCGGCATCACCGCCATCGTACGCCTGATTATCATCGATCATGAGTCGCCCATGGCGGTGCTGATTTACTCCGCCGCGATCCTGATTCTGGTGATTACGCTCTGGCTGTGTAACTCCAACCGACTGAAACGCGAGTAAACAGACAGCACGCCGCTTCCGGTAGCGGCGTGCTGTGGTTATTATCTGATAGAGGCCTGAAGCGTTTTCTCTTCTGCGGGTGCCCACAGCTCTTCGAGTTCTTCCAGCGTCTTGCCTTTCGTTTCCGGCACAAATTTCCACATAAACATCGCCGCCAGAATTCCCATACAACCGTAAATCCAGTAGGAAAAACCGTTGTGAAAATGGGCAACCAGCCAGGAGTTTTTATCCATCATCGGGAAGGTCCAGGAGACAAAGTAGTTCGCCAGCCACTGCGCGGCAACCGCAATGGCGAGAGCTTTGCCGCGAATCGCGTTAGGGAAGATTTCTGCCAGCAGCACCCAGCAAACCGGGCCCCAGGACATGGCAAATGCGGCGACGTAAAGCAGCATCGACAGCAGCGCCACCAAACCGGATGCTTGCGTATAAAAGGCGGTGCCGAGGCTGAACATGCCAAGCGCCATCCCGAGCGCGCCAATAATTTGCAGCGGCTTGCGGCCAAATTTATCAACCGTCATGATGGCCAGAACGGTGAAAGTCAGGTTGATAACGCCCACGATAATGGTCTGCAGCAGGGCGACATCAGTGCTGGCTCCCAGCGTTTTGAAGACTTCCGGAGCGTAGTAGAGCACGACGTTGATGCCGACAAACTGCTGGAATATAGACAGCATAACGCCGATAGTAATGACGCCTGCGCCAAACATCAGCAGACGACCGCCCGTTTTACGGCCATTTTCCAGTGACAGATTGATCTCCTGCATTGCCTGGACGGCGAGCTTGCTGCCCATAATTTTGCGCAGAATACCCTCCGCCTGTTCCTGTTTGCCCTGCGCCATCAGCCAGCGCGGGCTTTCCGGTACGGTATACAGTAGCCCTAAAAACAGCAGTGCGGGAATGCATTCTGAGGCAAACATATATCGCCAACCATTGGTATTCAGCCAGCTAGCATCACCTGATTTTGCAATGAAATAGTTAACGCAGTAAACCAATAGCTGCCCAAAAATAATCGCGAACTGGTTAAAGGAAACCAGTTTTCCTCGTATGCTTGCCGGCGCCAGTTCCGCAATATACATCGGTGAAAGCATAGATGCTAAACCTACGCCAATGCCTCCAATAATGCGGTAAATAACGAATTCTGGTACATATCCGGCTAAATAAACTGGCACCGCGTTATCAGGATTTATCGGGGTAAAACCTAATTCAGGCCATGCCGAACCGATACCGGAGATAAAAAACAGAAGCGCGGCAATTTTTAGCGAATCCCGGCGGCCAAAACGGTTACTACAATAGCCGCCAAGCGCGCCTCCAATGATGCAGCCAATCAAGGCGCTGGCAACGCAGAAGCCCAGCAATGAGTTGGCGGCAGATTCACTCAGGTTTTGCGGAGCCACAAAAACAGTGTTTAAGGATTCTACCGTACCGGAGATGACTGCGGTATCGTAGCCAAATAATAGTCCTCCTAACGTGGCGACTAACGTAATCGAAAAGATATAGCTTGAATTATATTGGGTATTCATCCTGACCAGCCTTAAATACACATTTCTTCTTATCGGTAATAATGATGGTGTATTCATCACCCGGGGATGGCAATTATCAAATTTAATATTGCAATTACGTTATATTCTTTATGTGATCTCAACTCTATTTAATTGTTAAAAGAACGGCGGTAAATGAAATTGCAGTGATGAATCGCGCAAAAGAAAATAATCGTAACCTAAATGCAAAATAACATAATAAATTTCTTTAAAAGAGTGGCGGATTATCTCTCTTCGGAAGAAACGTTGGTGGGTGGGCGCCGCTGCATCAAGGCGCTGCGGGTGGCTAACGCTCAGCACTTTGCCTGCGAGCTTCTGGACTTTCGCGCAAGGGGGAGTTTCATTGCGAGACGTCGGGTACCTGAAACGCGAATAAAAAAAAGCGGCCTCCAGGGCCGCTGACCAACAGTCACAAATAGAATTTATGTAGGGTCCAGTTGAGGATAGCAGTGGCATTTGCCTTACTTTTTCAGCTGAGGGCGACGGCGGTAATGCCCGGTTGGGGTCGTGCATTACCGCGAAACCGTCATCCCTCCTCTGAAATTTGGGGCGGGTATACTCGTCATACTTCAAGTTGCTGATGCGTTGACTGCACCCGCTCACCCCAGTCACATAGTTATCTATGCTGCTGGGGATTATCGGGCTTGTCGCCTTTCGACAACTCGAATTAATTAGAGTATCTAACGATGAAAATTAACCTTTCACTCCGCCTGCGGTCAGGCCATTAACCAACCAGCGCTGGGCCAGCAGGAACACTACGGTAATCGGAATGGCGGAGAGCACCGCCGCGGCGGCAAAGTCGCCCCACAGATAGTTCTGCGGGTTGAGATACTGTTGCATTCCGACCGCAAGGGTATAGCTGTTCACATCGCGCAGCAGCAGAGAGGCCACCGGCACTTCGGTAATCGCGGCGATGAACGACAGAATAAACACCACCGCCAGAATCGGTACCGATAGCGGGAGCAGCACCAGGCGGAAAGCCTGCCATGGCGTCGCGCCGTCCAGCGCCGCCGCTTCTTCCAGCGAGCCGTCGATGGTTTCGAAGTAGCCTTTGATTGTCCAGACGTGCAGCGCGATACCGCCCATATAGGCGAAGATCACGCCGCCGTGGGTATTCAGTCCAACGAACGGTACGTACTGGCCGAGACGGTCAAACAGGGCATACAGCGCGACCAGCGACAGAACCGCGGGGAACATCTGGAAAATCAGCATTCCTTTAAGCAGCGTGGCTTTACCCGGGAAGCGCATACGGGCAAAAGCGTAAGCGCAGGTTGTAGAGAGCGCGACGATGCCAATGGCGGTAATGCCGGCCACCTTGATGGAGTTCCACAGCCACAGGAGAACCGGGAAGGGGGGCGGCGTGACGCGGCCGTCAGCGTGTTCGACGCTGAAGCCTAACGCCAGCCGCCAGTGCTCCCAGGAGATACTTTCGGGAATCAGGCTACCGGTGGCGAAGTTCCCTTCGCGCAGCGAGATAGCGATGACCATCAGCAGCGGGAACATAATCGCCGCGATAAAAATCAGCAGCAGGAGGTGCGTTGTCAGTAAACGCAGCTTCTGAGATTTGGGTTGAACCATAGCCATAATATTTTTACTCCCCTTGATACCGCTCCAGGCTATTTTGCTTGTCATTTTGAACTCGGGCAGTGCTCAGAATCCTCACGTACTACGTGTACGCTCCGGTTCTCGCGCGCTGGCCGAGCTCAAACTGCCCGCGCCAATGACGCCTGGTTATTCCAATTAATCGAACTTCATACGTGTGGCTTTCAGGTTAACAATCGCCAGGGCGCCTACCAGCAGGAAGATCAGCGTGGCGATAGCCGCCGCGAGGCCGAAGTCCTGCCCGCCGCCGCCTTCAAAGGCGATGCGATAGGTATAGCTCACCAAAAGGTCGGTGTAGCCCGCCGGCGTGGTGGTGCCGAGCCGGTCCGGCCCGCCGTTGGTCAACAGCTGAATCAGCACGAAGTTGTTAAAGTTAAAGGCGAAGCTGGCGATCATCAGCGGCGTCAGCGGCTTGATCAGCAGCGGCAGCGTAATTTTGAAGAAGTTCTGGAACGGCGTGGCGCCATCCATTGCCGAGGCTTCATATAAATCGTCAGGAATCGCTTTCAGCAGGCCCATGCACAGGATCATCATGTACGGATAGCCCAGCCAGGTGTTGACGATGATAATCAT
Organism: Klebsiella sp. GW_Kp181; assembly: GCF_040062315.1. NCBI lineage: Bacteria > Pseudomonadati > Pseudomonadota > Gammaproteobacteria > Enterobacterales > Enterobacteriaceae > Klebsiella > Klebsiella sp. GW_Kp181. Next base: position 28,818 of record NZ_JBEAFR010000047.1, on the reverse strand, counting down.
GGTGCGCGCGGTAGTCGGGTCGCTAAACCAGGCCGGCTTGATGCCGAACAGCGCGCTGAGCATCATGTTGATCTCACCAAAGCTCTGGTTGAACAGCCCTTTGAAGATCAGAATTGAGATAAACGATGGTACGGCATAAGGCAGAATCAGCAGTACGCGATAAATCGCTTTGCCTTTCAGGGCTTCCCACTGGACGAGACAGGCGAGCACCATGCCGACCGCAACGGTGAGAATCACGGTCAGAACAGAGAAGACCACCGTCCAGACGAAAATCGCGAAGAACGGTTTCTGGATACCTTCATCCTGGAACACGCGGGTGAAGTTATCCCAGCCGATGGTCACGGTGTAGCCCGGGCTGAGCTTTTCGCTGCCCCAGCTGCCGTCGGCGTTAATCGCCTGATAGAAACCGACCTCGGCGTTCGGCCGATATTTCACGCCGCTCTGGTTGTTGGTCAGCGTACCGTCATTGGCCAGCGCGTACAGCGGCTGGGTACCGGAGAACTGACGCAGGGAGCTCATAATGACTTTGCTCTCATCCGGCAGGACGGCGGTCAGCTGGTTCAGGGCGGTGCGGTTTTGCGTAATCACGCGCAGGGTGGCGCGTTCGCCTTCCGGCAGGGCATCAGCCTCTTTTAACGCCAGCTTCTGTTCGCCGCCGAATTTAAAAGCGTCGGAAAGATAGTTTTTGCCGCTCTCGCCATCGGTCAGCGCCAGCTTCCACTCATCTCCCGCCGGATAAAGCGCGAAGTTGTAGGATTTACCCGCCTGGAAGGAACGGTCCATCAGCACCTGTTGGGCGCGTTCAAAGGTAAGCTGGTTAGTACTGCTGTAGTTGGTGAAAGCGATAGCGATAGTGCAGATCAGCGGGAACAGGACGAACAGCCCCATCCCGGCGAGACCCGGGTAAACATAGCGCCAGGCATAGGCCTTGCGATTGGAAAAAATATACAGGCCAACCGAGCTTAAAATCAGCGTCATGATGGCAAACAGGTACTCCCCCTGGGCGTACATCAAAACAACAAGGTAACCCACCAGCAGGCACAGCAAGCCGATCACAGACCATGTGAGCTGCGGACTTTGCCACCAGTGTTTCTTTTTCACGACATCCATGGGGATCATCCTCTTTACACTTTATCCTTCGCGCGACCTCTTTGTTGGCTGCGGATGCGCACCCCAGTCACTTACTGATGTAAGCGCCTGGGGATTTGCATCCTTGCCGCCTCGATGTAGCGCGAAAGATTTCGTGTAACAACGTATTCAACAAACCTTACTCCCTAAGGAATAAGGGAAACCGTATTACTTGGTGATACGAGCCTGCGCGTCTTTCAGGGCGGCATCGACGGTCTGGCGACCGCTAGCGGCGTTGATAACTGCGGTACGAACGGCATACCAGAAGGCGGACATCTGCGGGATGTTCGGCATGATTTCACCTTTCTGGGCGTTAGCCATGGTGGCGGCGATACGCGGATCTTTTTCCAGTTTTTCCTGGAAGGATTTCAGCGCAACCGCGCCCAGCGGTTTGTCCTTGTTAACTTCATCCAGACCCTGGTCGGTCATCAGATAGTTTTCGAGGAACTCTTTCGCCAGTTCTTTGTTCGGGCTGGCGGCGTTAATACCGGCGCTGAGTACGCCAACGAACGGCTTGGACGCATTACCTTTAAAGGTTGGCAGCAGGGTAACGCCGTAGTTAACCTTGCTCTTATCGATGTTAGACCACGCCCACGGACCGTTGATGGTCATCGCAGTTTCGCCTTTGTTGAAGGCCGCTTCCGCGATGGAGTAGTCGGTGTCGGCGTTCATATGTTTGTTCTTGATCAGGTCGACCAGGAAGGTCAGGCCCGCTTTCGCGCCAGCGCTATCTACGCCCACGTCTTTCACGTCGTACTTACCGTTTTCAAACTTGAACGCGTAACCGCCGTCGGCAGCAATCAGCGGCCAGGTGAAGTACGGTTCTTGCAGGTTGAACATCAGCGCGCTCTTACCTTTCGCTTTCAGTTCTTTATCCAGCGCCGGGATCTCTTCCCAGGTTTTCGGCGGGTTCGCTACCAGGTCTTTGTTATAGATCAGCGACAGCGCTTCGACGGCAACCGGGTAGGCAATCAGCTTGCCGTTGTAGCGAACCGCATCCCAGGTGAACGGATAGAGTTTGTCCTGGAAAGCTTTATCCGGGGTGATTTCCGCCAGCAGACCGGACTGTGCGTAGCCGCCGAAGCGGTCGTGAGCCCAGAAAATGATGTCAGGGCCGTCGCCGGTCGCGGCAACCTGCGGGAACTTCTCTTCCAGCTTGTCCGGATGTTCTACGGAGACTTTGATGCCGGTGTCTTTCTCAAACTTTTTACCCACTTCAGCGAGGCCATTGTAGCCTTTGTCGCCGTTAATCCAGATAACCAGCTTACCTTCTTCAATTTTTGCGAGGGCAGAGGCGGAAAACATCATCGTGGTCAATGCAGACAGCGCGAGGATGCGAGCGCCAGTTTTGATTTTCATATACCCGTCCTATTTGGTGATGTGCTCGTGGATACACTTGAGTGGCTTAACGATGATGAGTTTCCTTTTTTAACAACCTCTTTCCATCCTCCCCATGTCTACGCCCCATCCTCCGTTTGTGTGATCTCCATTGCAGAAATGCCGGTTATGAGTCCTGGCGCACATAAAAAGGCGGCCAATTTTGCAGGCGACATCACGAAATCGGCATCCGCCCGTCCCCCCCGGCGGCGAGACGTCATCTCTCATCCTCCCGCCTCCTCCCCCATAAAAAAGCCGGGGGGTGGAGGATTTACCCCACTTATGAATGCCGCATAGTCAGCCCATCTTGAATGTGTCGTTAAGTGACAGGTTGTAACGAAGGGAGAAGGGCATGGCGAGCGTACAGCTGCGAAATGTAACGAAAGCCTGGGGTGACGTGGTGGTATCGAAAGATATTAATCTCGAAATCCAGGATGGGGAGTTCGTCGTGTTTGTTGGGCCATCAGGCTGCGGCAAATCCACCCTGCTGCGTATGATTGCCGGGCTGGAAACGGTGACCAGCGGCGATCTGCTGATTGGCGATACCCGAATGAATGATGTTCCGCCCGCCGAGCGCGGTATCGGGATGGTGTTTCAATCTTATGCGCTTTACCCTCACCTTTCCGTCGCGGAAAACATGTCTTTCGGCCTTAAGCTGGCCGGCGCCAAAAAAGAACTGATCAACCAGCGCGTGACCCAGGTGGCGGAAGTTCTGCAGCTTGCCCATCTGCTGGAACGTAAACCGAAAGCGCTTTCTGGCGGCCAGCGCCAGCGCGTGGCGATTGGCCGTACCCTGGTGGCTGAACCGCGCGTTTTCCTGCTGGATGAACCGCTCTCAAACCTTGACGCCGCGCTGCGCGTACAGATGCGTATTGAAATATCCCGTCTGCATAAACGCCTTGGCCGCACGATGATTTACGTGACCCACGACCAGGTCGAAGCGATGACGCTGGCCGACAAGATTGTGGTGCTGGATGCCGGTCGCGTCGCGCAGGTCGGGAAGCCTCTCGAACTCTATCACTACCCGGCGGACCGTTTCGTCGCGGGCTTTATTGGCTCGCCGAAGATGAATTTCCTGCCGGTCAAAGTCACCGCTACCGCCATTGAGCAGGTGCAGGTGGAGCTGCCGAACCGCCAGCAGGTCTGGCTGCCGGTGGACAGCGCCCGCGTTCAGGTTGGCGCCAACATGTCTTTAGGTATCCGTCCGGAGCATCTGCTGCCCAGCGATATTGCCGACGTCACCCTCGAAGGTGAAGTCCAGGTGGTCGAACAGCTCGGCCACGAAACGCAAATTCATATTCAGATCCCATCCATCCGTCAGAACCTGGTTTACCGCCAGAACGACGTGGTGCTGGTAGAAGAGGGAGCCACATTCGCCATCGGTTTGCCGCCGGAGCGTTGCCATTTATTCCGTGAGGATGGCACCGCTTGTCGTCGGCTGCATAAAGAGCCGGGCGTGTAAGGCTTCCCATTAAAAAAAACGTGCACCCTGCAGCGTCGATAAACAGGCGCAACAACAGGCGAAGCGTTCAAAGAAAAGCAATGATCTCAGGAGATAGAATGATGATTACTCTGCGCAAACTTCCACTGGCGGTCGCCGTTGCGGCAGGCGTTATGTCTGCTCAGGCGCTGGCCGTTGATTTCCACGGCTATGCTCGTTCTGGTATCGGCTGGACCGGCAGCGGCGGTGAGCAACAGTGCTTCCAGGCAACCGGTGCTCAAAGCAAATACCGTCTTGGTAACGAATGTGAAACCTATGCGGAACTGAAACTGGGCCAGGAAGTCTGGAAAGAAGGTGATAAGAGCTTCTACTTCGATACTAACGTCGCCTACTCTGTGTCGCAGCAGAACGACTGGGAATCCACCAGTCCGGCATTCCGTGAAGCTAACGTGCAGGGTAAAAACCTGATCGAATGGTTGCCAGGTTCCACCATCTGGGCCGGTAAGCGCTTCTACCAGCGTCATGACGTTCATATGATCGACTTCTACTACTGGGATATTTCTGGTCCTGGTGCGGGTATTGAAAACATCGATCTGGGCTTCGGTAAACTCTCTCTGGCAGCAACGCGTTCTTCTGAATCCGGCGGCTCCGGTACCTTCGCCGATCGCGACCAGTTCGGTAATCGCGTTTACGACAATATCGTGCCGAACGATGTATTCGACGTGCGTTTAGCCGGTCTGGAAACTAACCCAGGCGGCACGCTGGAGCTGGGCGTTGACTACGGCCACACTAACATCCCTGATGATTATTCTCTGCAGCCGGGCGCTTCCAAAGACGGCTGGATGCTTACCGCTGAGCATACTCAGAGCATGCTGAAAGGCTTTAACAAATTTGTTCTGCAGTATGCAACTGACTCTATGACCTCCAGCGGTAAAGGTGTTCCGCAGGGTGGCAGCATTAATAACGATGGATCTATGTGGCGCGTGCTGGACCACGGTGCGATCTCTCTCGGCGATAGCTGGGATCTGATGTACGTCGGTATGTACCAGGATATCGACCGCGACAACAACAATGGTACCCAATGGTGGACCGTCGGCGTTCGTCCAATGTACAAGTGGACGCCTATCATGAGCACCCTGATGGAAATCGGCTACGACAACGTCAAATCTCAACGCACCAGCGATCGTAACAGCCAGTATAAAGTGACCCTGGCCCAGCAGTGGCAGGCTGGTGACAGCATCTGGTCCCGTCCGGCAATCCGCGTATTCGCAACGTACGCCAAATGGGATGAGAAATGGGGCTATAACGATAGCGGCGTAGCATATAACGACACCAGTGCTAAAACCTTTAGCCGTGGCGATAGCGACGAGTGGACCTTCGGTGCCCAGATGGAAATCTGGTGGTAATCGAGCCTGACCGTTCGTAACTAAAAGAGGGGCGCAAGCCCCTCTATCTTAGGCCCAGCGCGCTATTGCCTGGCTACCGCTCGGCCATCGGAATTGAGGTGATAACAATGAAAATGAAGAAAAGTCTCGTTGCCCTCTGCCTGTCCGTCGGCCTGATGGCCTGCGTACCCGCAGTCAGTTTTGCTGATGTTAATTTCGTGCCGCAGAACACCTCTGCCGCGCCGTCGATTCCGGCCTCCGCGTTGCAGCAGCTCACCTGGACTCCAGTCGACCAATCCAAAACGCAAACCACAAAGCTCGCCGTGGCCGGGCAGACGCTCAATGTCCCCGGAATCAGTGGTCCGGTCGCCGCATACAGCGTTCCGGCGAATATTGGCGAGCTCAATATTACGTTAACCAGCGAAGTGGAAAAACAAGCTGCGGTATATGCGCCGAACGTGCTGATTCTTGATCAGAATATGACGCCATCTGCATTCTTCCCCAGCAGCTACTTTACATATCTTGAACCGGGCGTGATGAGCTCAGATCGTCTGGAGGGCGTAATGCGCCTGACTCCGGCGCTGGGACAGCAGAAAATTTATGTGCTGGTCTTTACCACGCCGCAGGATTTACAGCAGACCACTAAATTAATCGATCCGGCGAAGGCATACGCCAAAGGCACCGGCAATGCGGTGCCGGATATTCCGGATCCCATCGCGAAACACGTCACGGACGGTACCATCAGCCTGAAGGTAAAAACCTCTACCGGCTCCAGCGTGCTGGTTGGCCCGCTGTTCGGTTCGTCTGGTCCGGGGCCTGTTACCGTCGGTAATACCGCTGCTCCTGCCTATAGCGCGCCGGTCGCCGCCCCGGCCCCGGCTCCAGCGGCGAAAACCGAACCGATGCTTGATGATACCGAAACTTACTTCAATAACGGCATTAAGCAGGCGGTTGCGAAAGGCGATATCGACAAGGCCCTGAAATTGATGAACGAAGCTGAACGTCTTGGCTCGAAATCTGCTCGTTCCACCTTTATCAGCAGTGTAAAAGGCAAGGGGTGACCGTCTCCCCACAATGCTGATGTTTAGGCACAGCCTTTAGGTGCGTCCGTCAGGGCGCACTTTTTTTTATCGCGCGGCAGCTTCTGTTGCAGGGCTGTTGCGCGGATGATCGTATATTGACGTTTGCCCGCCCCCGATGCCCCATTCTGCGATACAATACCTTTACGTTTTGTACCGGAGATTCAGGCATGCCACATCCTGCGCTTACGCAACTGCGTGCGCTGCGTTATTTTGCCGCAATGCCCCCGCTGGACGCGCATCTGCGCGACTGGCTATTGCTGGAAGACTCAATGACCAAACGCTTTGAGCAACAGGGGAAGCGAGTCAGCGTCATCATGGTTAACGAAGGTTTTGTTGGACGCGAAGCGCTGGCAGATGAAGCGCCTCTGTTACCCGTCGAATCCCGCTACTGGCTGCGGGAAATTATCCTTTGCGCTAATGGCGAACCCTGGCTTGCTGGCCGAACTATCGTGCCGGAGTCGACGCTGAGCGGCCCCGAACTGGCGCTGCAACAGCTGGGACAAACGCCGCTGGGCCGCTATCTCTTCACGTCATCGACGCTAACCCGCGATTTTATTGAAATTGGTCGTCATGCAGAGCTGTGGGGGCGTCGTTCCCGCCTCCGGTTGAGCGGCAAACCGCTGCTGCTGACGGAGCTGTTTTTGCCTGCATCGCCGTTGTATTAAGAGGAAAATGAAATGGAGTGGAGTCTGACGCAGAACAAGCTGTTGGCGTTTCACCGCCTGATGCGTACTGACAAACCGATCGGCGCGCTGCTGCTGCTGTGGCCGACGCTGTGGGCGCTGTGGGTGGCCACGCCGGGGATACCGCCGCTGTGGATCCTCGCCGTGTTTGTTGCCGGCGTCTGGTTAATGCGCGCCGCAGGCTGCGTGGTCAATGATTATGCCGATCGTAAATTTGACGGCCACGTTAAACGGACGGCCCGCCGTCCGCTGCCGAGCGGCGACGTCAGCGAAAAGGAGGCGCGAACGCTGTTTGTCGTGCTGGTGCTGCTTTCTTTCCTGCTGGTGCTGACCCTGAACACCATGACCATTCTGCTGTCGATAGCGGCGCTGGCGCTGGCATGGGTCTATCCATTTATGAAACGCTACACCCACTTGCCGCAGGTGGTGCTGGGCGCGGCATTTGGCTGGTCGATCCCGATGGCCTTTTCGGCGGTAAGCGAATCGCTGCCGCTCAGTTGCTGGCTGATGTTCCTCGCCAACATCCTGTGGGCGGTGGCCTACGATACCCAGTATGCGATGGTCGATCGTGATGATGACGTCAAAATCGGTATCAAATCGACGGCGATTCTGTTTGGCGACAACGATCGCTTAATCATCGGTATTTTACAGGTGGCGGTACTGGGTCTGATGGCGGCAGTAGGCTGGCTGAGCGGGCTGGGCTGGGAATATTACTGGTCGTTGTTTATCGCCGCGGCGCTGTTTGTCTGGCAGCAAAAGCTGATATTTAAACGCGAACGCGATAGCTGCTTTAAGGCATTTATGAATAATAACTACGTGGGGCTGGTACTGTTTCTCGGCCTGGCGATGGGGTATATGCAGTAAATGGGGCGGGGTTCCCCGGCTGGCGCTGTAAAAGCTTTAGCCGGGCTACTAAACCGCAGGGTCTGGTAGCCCGGCGCAAGCCGGGATATCACTTTAAACGTTACGCTTCATCCTGGGTAACGCTTTCAATCGTCAAACGCACATCAGAAGTAATCAGATCCGCCAGCATACGGTAGATCTTCAACGTCTCTTCCGGCTCGGCATCTCCGGTATCGCTGATATAGCCTTCGTCGCGCAGGGTCAGCACCAGCGTGCTGAATACCGCCTTATCGAAGAACTCCGGCGCATTGATACCGTGCAGAACGGACAGGCGCTGCGCCACGGTGCGGCTCTCTTTCTCCAGCGAACTGCGGTTGATTGACGGGTTAGCGCTCAGCAGCCAGAAGGTGATGGCGTAGCGCTGCAGCGTTTCGCGCGCGCCTGCGGCCAGCAGCTGCAGGGAACGGGCATGAGACGGATTGACGCTCACCTCATCGTCATTCACGGCGATAAGCCCCTGACGCTGCATCTCGGCAATCAGCGCATCGACGACGCCCGCCAGCTCCGCTTTTTCCCAGCGCAGGAACAGCTCGGCCTTGAGGAACGGATAGAACATCTCGACGTGACGCAATATTTCGCTGCGGGTAATACGACGATGCTGAGTGACGATGGCGGCTAACAGTGACGGCATCACCAGCATATGGGCGATGTTGTTGCGGTAATAGGTCATCAGGACGGCCTGCTCGCGCGGCAGAATGATGATATCGCCGATCGTGTCTTTCTCGACCTCGAACTTGTTCATCTGCAGCGCGTGGTCGATAAGCTCGCTGGCAGACGCCGCAGGCGTGGTCGCGTCCGCAGAGTACGGCACGTTGCGCAGCAGGGCGAGGTAGCATTCCAGCTGTTCGGTAAGCTGCTCGCGGGTCAGGGAACGCTGACGCGATGCCAGCAGCGCCGTACAGCACAGGTTCATAGCGTTTGCCGCACCGGCATTGTTAATGCGTACCATCAGGTCTGAGGCGATGTTATTTACCGTCGGCGTCAGCCAGGAGGGGCGAACGGCTTCGATAGGATCGATCGACTCGCGCCAGTCCGGCACATGTTGATTCAGGTAGGCCATCAGCGGCAGCGGTTCGCCGAAGTTAACGTAGCCCTGGCCGAGATTACGCAGCTTGCTTAAGCCGCGCAGCATCTGCGGCAGGTTCTCTTTCTCTTTTGTCGCTCCGCGCAGCTCTTTAGCGTAGGTACCAACCTCCATCACGTGCTCGTAGCCGATGTAGATTGGCACCAGGGTGATGGGGCGATTACCGCCGCGCAGCATCGCCTGAATGGTCATCGACAGGGTACCGGTTTTCGGATCCAGCAGGCGTCCGGTACGAGAGCGGCCGCCCTCAACGAAGTATTCGACGGAGTAGCCGCGGCTGAACAGCTCGCCGAGGTATTCGCGGAATACCGTCGAATAGAGCTTATTGCCTTTGAACGTACGGCGAATGAAGAAAGCGCCGCCGCGACGGAAAATCGGCCCGGCAGGCCAGAAGTTCAGGTTGATACCGGCGGCGATATGCGGCGGAACCAGGCCCTGATGATAAATCACGTACGAGAGCAGCAGATAATCCATATGGCTGCGGTGGCACGGGACATAAACGATCTCGTGGCCTTCGTGCGCCAGCTGGCGCACGCGCTCGGCGTTATGCACGTTAATGCCCTGATACAGACGGTTCCAGGTAAAGCCCAGCACGCGGTCTGTCAGGCGAATCATCTCGTAGGAGAAGTTCGCGGCGATCTCTTCCATCAGGGCGATAGCGTTTTGCTGCGCCTTTTCATGAGAAATTTTCTTGCTGCGCGCTTCGTCTTCTACCGCACGGGCAATGGCTTTCGACGCCAGCAGTTTATTGAACAGATCCTGGCGCGCAGGCAGGCGCGGACCGACCGCCGCCAGACGCTGACGGGCGAAGTGCATACGCGCCACGCGGGCCAGCTTCTGAGCGATAGTTTTATCGGTGCCGTGTTCGTCCGCCATTTTACGCAGCGAGACCGAAGGCGAGAAACGCACAAAGCTGTCGCGGCCCAGCCACAGAACAGCGAAGAATTTCTGAATGCCGTTGAGCATGCGCAGTGGCGGGTTAACCTCGCCTTTTTCACGCCCCGGTGCGCGACCGAACATGACCGAGACTGGCACCATTTGCACATCAAGATCGGGGTGATTACGGTGCAAATCCAGATAGTCGTGAAAGAGCTTGATAGACTCTTCTTTCGGCGTGTAATAGGTGAATACGCGCGGTCCGCCGTGGATAAATACGTAGCGCGGAAGCAGGGCGCCGTCGATCTCCAGCGGCTCCAGCGGGTCCGGTAACTCATGCTCCAGACATTGCGCGCGCAGCGTCAGCAGGTCCGCCTTCGAATTGTAGGGCAGGACGTACATAATGGGCCGCGAGGTATCCAGGCCTAACTCCTGAGCAGGTTGTGCCGGAATCGACTTGCTTTTTACCAGCGCCCTTAATGGTAAATTCAGTAATTTATAGTAAATTCGTTGCCAGCCAGACATAGACGATGTGAAGCCTCTGGTTAATCATGCAAATGCGCCGCAAGAATAACAGAAAGTGCGCAAAATTTCCGTTGTAACGCGGCAAACGCGTACACTCATTGACGTCATTTACATAAAAAGGTTTGTTTGATGGCCAATAATACCACTGGGTTAACCCGAATTATTAAAGCGGCAGGGTATTCCTGGAAAGGATTCCGGGCGGCATGGGTCAACGAGGCCGCATTTCGTCAGGAAGGCATCGCGGCCATCATTGCCGTGGTGATTGCCTGCTGGTTAGACGTCGATGCCATTACCCGGGTGCTGTTAATTGGCTCGGTCCTGATAGTGATGATAGTTGAAATTATCAACAGCGCGATTGAAGCGGTCGTGGACCGTATCGGCCCTGAGCATCATGAGCTTTCCGGGCGCGCGAAAGACATGGGCTCTGCGGCGGTTTTGCTGGCGATTGTCATCGCGCTGATCACCTGGGGAACCCTTTTATGGGCAAATTACCGCTAACTCCTGTCGTAGCGGCTCGCAAAACGAAAAGAAACTCCTGATTTTTGTGTGAAATGTGGTTCCAAAATCACCGTTAGCTGTATATACTCACAGCATAACTGTATATACACCCAGGGGGCGGAATGAAAGCGTTAACGACCAGGCAGCAAGAGGTGTTTGATCTCATTCGGGATCATATCAGCCAGACGGGCATGCCGCCGACGCGTGCGGAGATTGCTCAGCGCTTGGGGTTCCGTTCCCCAAACGCGGCGGAAGAGCACCTGAAAGCGCTGGCGCGTAAAGGCGCTATCGAAATCGTTTCCGGCGCCTCCCGCGGTATTCGTCTGCTGACGGAAGAAGAAACGGGCCTGCCGCTTATTGGCCGCGTAGCAGCAGGGGAACCGCTGCTGGCCCAGCAGCATATTGAAGGCCACTATCAGGTCGATCCGGCCATGTTTAAACCGAATGCCGATTTTCTGCTGCGCGTCAGCGGTATGTCGATGAAAGACATCGGCATTCTTGATGGCGACCTGCTGGCAGTCCATAAAACTCAGGATGTACGTAACGGCCAGGTAGTTGTGGCGCGTATTGACGAAGAAGTAACCGTAAAGCGCCTGAAAAAGCAGGGTAACGTCGTCGAACTGCTGCCGGAAAACAGCGAATTTTCGCCAATCGTGGTGGATCTTCGTCAACAAAGTTTCACCATTGAAGGCCTGGCCGTCGGCGTTATTCGCAACGGCAACTGGCAGTAAACTCTTCCTCTCGCGGCATCATCTGATGCATGATGCTGCGTCGTTTTTCCTCTTTTTGGCACTCTCTCCATGTTTTTTAACGCCGCCGACAAAGCCCTGTGGCGCTTAGCGCTGCCCATGATCTTCTCCAATATCACCGTTCCGCTGCTCGGGCTGGTGGACACCGCCGTTATTGGTCATCTCGATAGCCCGGTTTATCTGGGGGGCGTGGCGGTTGGCGCAACGGCAACCAGCTTCCTTTTTATGCTGCTGCTGTTCCTGCGAATGAGTACCACTGGGCTGACGGCCCAGGCGTACGGCGCTAAAGATCCGCAGCGTCTGGCGCGTGCGCTGGTGCAGCCGCTGTGCCTGGCGCTGGCCGCCGGGGCGGCCATTGTGCTCTTGCGGATGCCGTTGATCGACCTGGCGCTGCACATCGTCGGCGGCAGCGAAGCCGTGCTCGAACAGGCCAGACGCTTCCTTGAGATCCGCTGGCTAAGCGCGCCGGCATCGCTGGCGAACCTGGTCCTGCTGGGCTGGCTGCTGGGCGTGCAGTACGCCAGAGCGCCGGTGATCCTGCTGGTGGTCGGCAATGTTCTTAACATTGTGCTCGATGTATGGCTGGTGATGGGCCTGCATATGAACGTGCAGGGGGCGGCGCTGGCAACGGTCACGGCAGAATACGCCACTTTCTTTATCGGCCTGCTGATGGCAAGGCGCGTGCTGGCGCTGCGCGGCGTTTCCCTGCTAATGCTAAAAAACGCCTGGCGCGGCGATATACGTCGCCTGCTGGCGCTGAATCGCGACATCATGCTGCGTTCGCTGCTGCTACAGCTTTGCTTCGGTGCGGTAACGGTATTTGGCGCTCGCCTCGGCGCCGATGTCGTCGCGGTCAATGCGGTTCTCATGACGATGCTGACCTTTACCGCCTACGCGCTGGACGGTTTTGCCTACGCCGTTGAGGCGCACTCCGGGCAGGCCTACGGCGCGCGCGACGATAGCCGGCTGCTGGCTGTCTGGCATGCGGCTTGCCGCCAGTCAGGAATAGTGGCGCTGGCGTTTGCGCTGATTTACGGACTTGCTGGCGAACAGATTATTGCGTTGCTGACCTCGCTGCCTTCCCTGCAGCAGCTGGCCGACCGCTATCTGGTCTGGCAGATGATTCTGCCGGTCATTGGCGTCTGGTGCTACCTGCTGGACGGCATGTTTATCGGTGCGACGCGCGGTGCGGAGATGCGTAACAGCATGGCGGTGGCGGCGGCGGGGTTTGCCCTGACGCTATTGACGGTACCCACGCTCGGTAACCATGGACTGTGGCTGGCGCTGACGGTATTTCTCGCTCTGCGCGGCGTTTCCCTGGCAGCGATCTGGCGGCGGCACTGGCGGCGCGGAACCTGGTTTTCGTAATGCATTTAGTACATCTGATGGTTAAAGATTCCGAATAATAAATCTTACTCAGAATACTCATCTATAGTTAAGTCATGTCCGAAACACAGCGGGCTGTTCATTCACCGAACGATAACCGAACGATGAGGAATGCATGATGAATAAAGACGAAATCGGCGGTAACTGGAAACAGTTCAAAGGTAAAGCGAAAGAGAAATGGGGCAAGCTGACTGATGATGACATGACCGTCATTGAGGGTAAGCGTGACCAGCTGGTCGGTAAAATCCAGGAACGCTATGGATATGAAAAAGACCAGGCAGACAAAGAAGTGACCGATTGGGAAACCAAAAACGACTACCGCTGGTAGCGAAAACGTCGTGTTTTAACCCACTGTTATTGCCTGCACGATCGGTACATGAAGGTGCCGCTACCCTTGATTCCCGCTGCGGCTAACGCCTCAGCGGGCTTTCTTTTTAATCTGGATGGTATGGTCGTGATGACAGTGGCCCGGCGTACTGCAGGATTCGACCTCGACGCAGGCAGCGCAGAGGCCGTGAGCTTCAATGACGTTGTGGCGCAGCGCGAATCCCATTCTTGCCGCCAGCGTATGCATTATATCTTCGACGCCTTCCGCGCACTCTTCTTTCACGCCGCCGCAGCGGTCGCAAATAAACATCGCTGAGCTGTGGGTTGGCTGATCGAAAAGGTGGCACAGCACGTAGCTATTGGTCGATTCCACCTTATGCACGAACCCCTGCTCCAGTAAAAACTCCAGCGCCCGATAGACGGTCGGCGGTTTAGCCTGAGGCTCTTTTTCACGAAGCAGATCGAGCAGGTCGTAGGCGCTGATTGCCCCTTGCTGCAGGCTCATCAAACGCAATACTTCGAGGCGCTGCGGGGTCAGGCGCACGCCACGCTGCGCGCAGAGCTTTTCAGCATGCGCTAACATTTGTTGCGAAGTGGTCTTATCCATGAGCGTCCTCTGGTTGCGTGAATCTCAAACTGTTACTTTATCACGATACCAATGAAACGCCGAGACCCGGTGGACTATACCCGTCACACTTCGCGTCACATACGCTTTGGCAGCGTCAATTCGTCCCAGCCGTCACGCTCCTGGGGTCGCTCTGGCTTGCCCCCTTATGCTATACCTGATGCATCTCATTTTCGGGAGAAAACGATGAAACGACCTGATTGCATTCGACACTGGCGTGAACTGGAAGGGGCGGATGATTCCACCTACCCTGACAGTACCGAGCTTTTCTCCATCGGTGCGCCGCTGGCGCGCGGCCTGCGGCTCAATCGTCTGGGGATCCACCATGAGCGCCTGCCGCCCGGGCGCCGCACTTCTTATCCACATGCGGAAAGCGACGAAGAAGAGTTTATCTACGTGCTGGAAGGCTATCCGGAAGTGTGGATCAACGGCTACCTGTGGAAGCTTGAGCCGGGGGATAGCGTCGGTTTTCCTGCCGGAACCGGTATTTGCCACACGTTCCTCAATAACACCGAACAGGAGGTCCGCCTGTTAGTCGTTGGTGAGGCAAACAAGAAATTTAATCGTATCTACTATCCGCTTAACCCCGGCTATGCCGCTACGCGTCAGGATCGCTGGGTTGACCATCCGCCGCAGTTTTTCGGCCCTCACGACGGCAAGCCGCGGAAAAAATAGCGTTTATTGCGGGATGGAAAGGGGGCGCGCCGACGCTATGCGCCAGTGGTTTATCTTTGTGCTATAGTAGCGCCCCTTTTTACCCGGATGCTTATTTATTCGCCATGATGTCAGAATCAACGTCTACTGCTTTTGCTGCCCACCGTTTTTCCATCGCGCCCATGCTCGACTGGACCGACAGACACTGCCGTTATTTTCTGCGTCAGCTGTCGCGCCACACGCTGCTGTATACCGAAATGGTGACCACCGGCGCGATTATTCACGGTAAGGGCGACTATCTGGCCTACAGCGAAGAAGAGCATCCGGTCGCCCTGCAGCTCGGCGGCAGCGATCCGGCTGCGCTGGCGCACTGCGCAAAGCTGGCGCAGGCGCGCGGCTATGATGAAATTAACCTCAACGTCGGCTGCCCGTCCGATCGCGTACAGAACGGTATGTTTGGCGCCTGCCTGATGGGGAACGCGCAGCTGGTGGCTGACTGTATTAAAGCGATGCGCGACGTCGTGTCGATCCCGGTTACGGTAAAAACCCGTATCGGCATTGACGACCAGGACAGCTATGAGTTTCTGTGCGATTTTATCGAAACGGTATCCGGGGAGGGCGAATGCGAGATGTTCATCATCCACGCGCGTAAAGCCTGGCTTTCAGGCCTGAGCCCCAAAGAGAACCGCGAGATTCCGCCGCTGGACTATCCACGCGTTTACCAGCTTAAGCGCGATTTCCCGCATCTGACCATGGCGATCAACGGCGGTATTAAGTCGCTGGAAGAGGCAAAGGAGCATCTTGAGCATATGGACGGCGTGATGGTAGGCCGTGAGGCCTATCAGAATCCGGGTATTCTGGCCTCGGTGGATCGGGAGATTTTCGGCGTGGAAGGCGTCGATGCTGACCCGGTTTCCGTGGTCCGGGCGATGTATCCCTATATCGAACGCGAACTGAGTAACGGAACCTACCTGGGGCACGTAACGCGTCATATGCTGGGGCTCTTCCAGGGCATTCCCGGCGCGCGCCAGTGGCGTCGCTATCTGAGCGAAAATGCGCATAAAGCCGGGGCGGACATCAACGTACTGGAACAGGCGTTGAAACTGGTTGCCGACAAGCGTTAGTTTTTCGCTAAAATCTGGTCAAATTCACCACGCCTGGCACCTGACATGTCGGGCGTTTTTGTTTTTATTCAATAACTTATATTTGGCATGATTTTTGTAATATCCAGCAAGGTAGATTACATTTCTTTAGGGGAAGACGATGCTGGAACTCTTATTTGTTATTGGCTTTTTTGTCATGCTGTTGGTCACCGGCGTTTCACTGCTGGGAATTATTGCCGCGATTGTGGTCGCGACCGCGCTGATGTTTGTCGGTGGTTTGTTTGCGTTAATGATTAAGCTGCTGCCCTGGCTGCTGCTGGCCGTAGTCGTGGTGTGGGTGATTCGGGCGATAAAATCGCCAACCGGGAACCGTTATCGCGGTAATAACCGCTGGCGTTACTAAGGTATTGAGCGGTATGTCACAACCTGAAGATTTTTGCATAAAACAGCGTAGGCTTTGCTTATTAAATCTGTCACTATTAGCGCGTTAACGAATTCATCGAGCTGTACCCTACATACAGCCGAACAAAAAAAGTAAGGGCTTCCCAGGGGGAAGCCCTAAACTTTTCTTCTTCTCCCGTCATACTTCAGGCTGCAGGGGCGTTGGTTGCTGAGTGACTCGTCTCATCCATGAGACTCGCCCTTACGGGCCGTCGCTTTGCGGCGTTCAAATCTGTTTCTGACAGATTTGTCATTCACCCCAGTCGCTTACTGTTGTCAGCTCCTGGGGATTCATTCACTTACTCTCTTCCTGTAGCCCGGCTCATTTAGGGAAAAGCCATAACTATGGCAACAGCAAACTCGAGCCCTGCGTCGCCCGGCTTTCCAGCACCTCATGCGCGCGGCGGGCATCGCTCAATGCATATTTCTGACTCTCCGCAACATCCACTTTTATCACCCCGCTGGCGATCAGCGAGAACAGCTCGTTGCTGGCCTCCGTCAGCTCTTCGCGCGTAGTGATATAGCCCTGCAGCGACGGGCGGGTAACGTACAGCGAACCTTTCTGGTTGAGAATGCCGAGATTCACGCCGGTCACCGGGCCCGAAGAGTTGCCGAAGCTCACCATCAGCCCCCGGCGCTGCAGGCAATCAAGAGACGCTTCCCAGGTATCTTTACCGACGGAATCATAAACCACCTGAACTTTCTTACCGTCGGTGATCTCTTTCAGGCGTTCGACGATATTCTCTTCGCGATAGTTAATTATCTGCCAGGCGCCGGCCTGTTTAGCGCGTTCGGCTTTTTGCGCGCTGCCGACGGTACCGATCAGCTTAGCGCCCAGCGCTTTGGCCCACTGACAGGCGATGAGCCCGACGCCGCCGGCCGCCGCGTGGAACAGGAACGGCTCGCCTGCTTTGATCTCATAGGTTTTACGCAGCAGGTAATAAACCGTGAGCCCTTTCAGGAACGACGCTGCCGCCTGCTCGAAAGAGATGGCGTCCGGTAAAATAGCGGCCTTATCGGCAGGTACGTTATGCACGGAGCTATAGGCCCCCAGCGCCGATTGCGCGTAGACCACCCGGTCGCCGGCTTTAATATGCTTTACGCCGTTACCGACTTTGCTCACGACGCCAGCGGCTTCGGTGCCGAGGCTGCTCGGCAATGACGGCGGTGGATAGAGGCCGCTGCGGATATAGGTATCAATGTAGTTGATGCCGATGGCCTTGTTCTCTACCTGAATTTCGTGCTCTGCGGGATCTTTCGGCGTGAACTCCACCGCTTGCAGAACATCAGGCCCTCCGTGCTGGTGAAATTCAATTCGTGTTGCCATGCTTCCTCCAGAAATGTGGTAATCTTTCGACCCATTCACTATCTCGGTAACTCCATTCACTATGGCAGGAAATAAACCCTTCAACAAACCACAGACTGAACCCCGCGAGCGAGATTATCAGCTCGATGGGTTAAAGGTCCCGCCGCACTCGATTGAAGCGGAACAGTCGGTGTTGGGCGGTTTAATGCTGGATAACGAACGCTGGGACGACGTTGCCGAGCGCGTTGTTTCGGAAGATTTCTATACTCGCCCGCATCGCCATATTTTCACTGAAATGGCGCGCCTGCAGGAGTCGGGTAGCCCGATCGACCTGATTACGCTCGCCGAATCGCTGGAGCGTCAGGGGCAGCTGGACAGCGTCGGCGGATTCGCCTACCTGGCGGAATTATCGAAAAATACGCCAAGTGCGGCGAATATCAGCGCTTATGCCGATATCGTCCGCGAACGCGCGGTGGTACGCGAAATGATCTCGGTGGCGAATGAAATCGCCGAAGCCGGTTTCGATCCCCAGGGCCGCACCAGCGAAGATCTGCTCGACCTCGCCGAATCCCGGGTCTTTAAAATCGCCGAAAGCCGCGCGAATAAAGATGAAGGGCCGAAAAATATCGCCGACGTGCTCGACGCCACCGTGGCGCGAATTGAGCAGCTCTTCCAGCAGCCGCATGACGGCGTCACCGGGGTCAATACCGGCTATGACGATCTCAATAAAAAGACCGCCGGTCTTCAGCCGTCGGACCTGATTATTGTTGCCGCGCGTCCATCGATGGGTAAAACGACGTTTGCGATGAACCTCGTGGAAAACGCGGCGATGTTGCAGGATAAACCGGTCCTCATCTTCAGTCTGGAGATGCCCTCGGAGCAGATTATGATGCGTTCTCTGGCCTCGCTGTCGCGCGTTGACCAGACCCGTATTCGAACCGGCCAGCTGGATGATGAAGACTGGGCGCGCATTTCCGGCACCATGGGGATTCTGCTGGAAAAACGCAACATCTATATCGATGACTCCTCCGGCCTGACGCCGACGGAAGTGCGTTCACGCGCGCGGCGTATCGCCCGCGAGCACGGCGGTATCGGCCTGATTATGATCGACTACCTGCAGCTGATGCGCGTGCCGTCGCTCTCCGATAACCGTACGCTGGAAATCGCCGAAATTTCCCGCTCGCTCAAGGCGCTGGCGAAGGAGCTGCAGGTGCCGGTGGTGGCGCTGTCGCAGCTTAACCGCTCTCTGGAACAGCGTGCGGATAAGCGCCCGGTGAACTCCGACCTGCGTGAATCTGGCTCCATTGAGCAGGATGCCGACTTAATCATGTTTATCTACCGTGATGAGGTTTACCACGAAAACAGTGACTTAAAAGGCATCGCCGAAATTATTATTGGTAAACAGCGTAACGGTCCCATCGGGACGGTGCGCCTGACGTTTAACGGTCAGTGGTCGCGTTTTGATAATTATGCTGGGCCACAATACGACGACGAATAAATCTCCGTCATCCTTCATGCCGCAGATGCGTTGACTACGCCTGTTCTCCCCGGTCACTTAGTTTACTAAGCTCCCGGGGATTCTCAGGCTTGTCGCCTTCCTGCAACACGAAGGATTTAGGAGATGCTTTTATTAAGGAATTCAAATGCAAGCGGCAACTGTAGTCATTAACCGCCGCGCTCTGCGACACAACCTGCAACGATTACGTGAACTGGCGCCTGCCAGCAAACTGGTTGCGGTGGTGAAAGCGAACGCCTACGGACACGGTCTTCTTGAGACCGCGCGAACGCTCCCGGACGCCGATGCTTTTGGCGTCGCCCGTCTTGAAGAAGCCCTGCGCCTGCGCGCGGGCGGTATCGCCCAGCCGATTCTGCTGCTGGAGGGGTTCTTTGAGGCCGCTGACCTGGCGATTATTTCCGCCCAGCGTCTGCATACTGCGGTACACAGCCCGGAACAGCTGGCGGCGCTGGAAGATGCCGACTTACCCGAACCGATCACCGTATGGATGAAGCTGGATACCGGAATGCACCGATTAGGCGTTCTGCCCGAACAGGCCGAAGCCTTCTATCAGCGCCTGAGCCAGTGTAAAAACGTCCGTCAGCCGGTAAATATCGTCAGCCATTTTGCCCGTGCGGATGAGCCAGAGTGCGGCGCGACCGAACGTCAGCTGGATATCTTTACCACCTTCGCGGAAGGGAAACCGGGGCTGCGTTCTATCGCCGCATCCGGCGGTATATTGCTGTGGCCGCAGTCGCACTTCGACTGGGCGCGTCCGGGGATTATTCTCTACGGCGTGTCGCCGCTCGACGGTGGATCCACCGGCGCGGATTTTGGCTGCCAGCCGGTGATGTCCCTGACCTCCAGCCTGATTGCGGTCCGCGAGCATAAAGCCGGCGAGCCGGTGGGCTACGGCGGAACCTGGATCAGCGAGCGCGATACGCGTTTAGGCGTTGTGGCGATGGGCTATGGCGATGGCTATCCGCGCGCCGCGCCGTCCGGAACGCCGGTGCTGGTTAACGGGCGTGAGGTGCCGATTGTCGGACGCGTGGCGATGGATATGATTTGCGTCGATCTTGGGCCTGAAGCGCAGGATAAGGCTGGCGATGCGGTCGTGCTGTGGGGCGAAGGTTTACCCGTCGAACGTATTGCCGAAATCACAAAAGTAAGTGCTTACGAACTTATTACGCGCCTGACTTCACGGGTGTCGATGAAGTACATGGATTAATGTTCTTTCTCGTTTGCCCTGGCAGCGTTGCCGGGGCATGGTCCACCAGCCCATCCTGACTTATTCCGTAGAATTGCTGGCTGCCACTTCATTCTACTGGGTCTTCTCCGCGTAGGATTCGTGCGTCGTTATAAAGCCGGTTGCGATAATCATTAGGTTGAACAATTGAGTCATCAATGCGTTGCCAAATCTCATCGATAGAATTCGCCACGCTAAACCCGGCGGTTGTGAGTAACTGGCGGATATGTGGGAATTCGTCTTCGTCACAACTGATTGCCAGATAGTTTGCGATGGTGTCTGCTACCAGTTCATATTGCCCTTCTGAATCCAGACGTACCACCTGTGCCTGCTCCAGAGGAATATTATCCGGACCACGCCATAGTCCCACGTACCCCTCATTATCCTCACAAAACCAACTGATAAGTTTATTGGTGGCCTGCATCGCTCTGACGTTGTCAACAATATCGGGGTCAGCCCAATCTTTTTCATTTAAATAGCTGGTATCAGACGGCGCTTCCCATTGAGGGTTATCTGTGAGTTCTAACTCAATATATTCAGTAATTTCAGAAAGTTGATTGATTTTCCCACGCAATAGTAATATCTCGGGAGTCATGGCGTTTGTCCTTGTCTGCGGCGTTATAAATCGATTATCAGAGGCGGGTTTAACGTAATTTTTTATCGTATAACCGCTTTCCTTCCAGAGCATTGTAAAATCAACGTCCGCAATCGGGGGGCTATCCATAAATTCATTATCCTTTTTTACGTCGTGCTGCTCCAGTTTATGAGGCTTTATGCTATAGGGAATAAAGAAGGTCAACATCCCCTCGACCTTCTTTCGCATCCAGTTTATTGTGTTATGACTTGCCTCATGTAAACCTGGAGAAACATCACGTGTTTCAGAAAGTTGACGCCTACGCTGGCGATCCCATTCTCTCCCTGATGGAGCGTTTTAAAGACGATCCGCGTAGTGACAAAGTAAACCTCAGCATCGGTCTTTATTACAACGAAGACGGCATTATTCCGCAGCTGCAGGCGGTTGCCGAAGCGGAGGCGCGCCTTAATGCTCAGCCGCACGGCGCCTCAATCTATTTACCTATGGAAGGACTGAACGCCTACCGTCACGCTATCGCGCCACTGTTGTTCGGTGCCGATCATCCGGTACTGGCGCAACATCGCGTGGCCTCCATTCAGACGTTGGGCGGCTCCGGCGCCCTGAAAGTCGGCGCTGATTTCCTGAAACGCTACTTCTCGGGCTCGCAGGTGTGGGTTAGCGATCCGACGTGGGAAAACCATATCGCGATATTCGAAGGGGCTGGATTCGAAGTAAGTACTTACCCATGGTTTGATGATAAAACCAATGGCGTGCGTTTTGAGGCGTTCCTGGAAAAACTCAAATCGCTACCGGAGCGCGATATCGTGCTACTGCATCCGTGCTGCCATAACCCAACGGGAGCCGATCTCAGCAATGCGCAGTGGGACGACGTCGTTGAGGTGCTGAAAGCGCGTCATTTAATTCCTTTCCTCGATATTGCCTATCAGGGCTTTGGCGCCGGCATGGAAGAGGATGCCTACGCTATCCGCGCCATTGCGCGCGCCGGGATCCCGCTGCTGGTGAGCAACTCCTTCTCGAAAATCTTCTCCCTGTATGGTGAACGCGTGGGCGGACTGTCGATCGTCTGTGAAGATGCAGAAACCGCGGGTCGTGTACTGGGGCAATTGAAAGCGACCGTACGGCGCAACTACTCCAGCCCGCCGAACTTTGGCGCGCAGGTCGTGGCGGCGGTACTGGGCGACAGCGAGCTGAAAGCCTCATGGCTGGCGGAAGTGGAAGAGATGCGTACCCGTATTCTGGCCATGCGTCACGAGCTGGTGAATGTGCTGAAAGAGACGGTGCCGGGCGGTGATTTTGACTACCTGCTTAAGCAGCGCGGCATGTTTAGCTATACCGGTTTCAGCCCAGCCCAGGTTGACCGCCTGCGCGATGAGTTCGGTGTCTACCTGATCGCCAGCGGCCGTATGTGCGTAGCCGGGCTGAATTCAGGCAACGTGCGGCGCGTCGCGCAGGCATTTGCTGCTGTAATATAAGTTTTTCCTGACCTTTTTTGCCCGCGTCAAATCATGACGCGGGTAATTCCCTACCTGAAGTGTGATCATTCTCTTTTTATATGACATCAGAGCAGAAAAATCTTCCTATCCGCGCCAGCGGGGGGTAAGGTCTTGATGCATTAATAAGCGTACACATTATTGAAAATTATAACGATTCGATTATTTAGGGAAAAATATGCGCAAGATCACCCTGGCCTTTGGGGCCGTCTGCTTACTGTTCACGCTAAATAGCTCCGTCGTTGCTCGCGCTTCCACACCGCAGCCGCTGTGGACGGGCACCAATATGGCGAAACTCGCCGAACAGGCGCCGATCCATTGGGTTTCCGTGGCCCAGATTGAAAATAGCCTGTTGGGGCGCCAGCCGATGGCCGTCGGGTTTGATATTGATGATACCGTCCTGTTTTCCAGCCCGGGATTCTGGCGCGGGCAGAAAACCTATTCCCCCGGCAGCGATGATTACCTGAAAAATCCGGAGTTCTGGGAAAAAATGAACAACGGCTGGGATGAATTCAGCATGCCGAAAGAGGTGGCGCGCCAGCTGATTGCGATGCACGTGAAGCGCGGCGATAGCATCTATTTTGTGACCGGACGTAGCCAGACCAAAACCGAAACGGTAACGAAAACCCTACAGGATGATTTTCTCATCCCGGCAGCGAATATGAACCCGGTTATTTTTGCTGGCGATAAGCCCGGTCAGAACACCAAAACGCAGTGGCTGCAGGAGAAAGGGATCAAAGTCTTCTACGGCGATTCGGATAACGATATCTCCGCCGCCCGAGAGGTAGGCGCGCGTGGGATCCGTATATTGCGAGCCTCGAATTCCTCCTATAAGCCTCTGCCGATGGCGGGCGCTCAGGGCGAAGAGGTCATTGTGAATTCAGAATATTAAGCCATCCATCGGCGTAAACATCATTAGCTCAAACGGCAGCCGACGCGCTGCCGTTTTTTTGTGCAAAATAGCGCGTCGGAGGTTTTACCTTTTCGCTTATTGCTGCACACTTAGGAAGGTTGATCGGTAAAAGGAGCGGTTTATGTGGCATCAGCAAACTCTGACCTTAGGCCCGAAATCACGGGGCTTTCATCTGGTCACTGATGAGGTTTTAAGCCAGATTCCCCAGCTTTCGGGAGTTAAAACTGGCCTGCTGCATTTGCTGCTCCAGCATACATCTGCTTCCCTGACGCTAAATGAAAACTGCGATCCGACCGTCCGCTACGATATGGAACAACATTTTCTGCATGCCGTACCGGATAATGCGCCGTATGAACACGATTATGAAGGTCCTGATGATATGCCCTCGCACATTAAATCTTCGATGCTGGGCGTATCGCTGATGCTGCCCGTTCAGGACGGACGCGTCAGGCTGGGGACCTGGCAGGGTATCTGGCTAGGGGAGCATCGTATTCACGGCGGATCGCGCCATATCATCGCGACGCTAATGGGGGAATAAAAATGACAATTTCGGATTTATTGCAGTACTGCATGGCAAAGCCGGGCGCTGAACAAAGCGTACATAGCGACTGGAAAGCGACGCAGATCAAAGCGGCGGACGTCCTGTTTGCGATGGTAAAAGAGGTGGAGGACAATCGGCCTGCGGTATCGTTAAAAACCAGCCCCGAGCTTGCGGAACTGCTAAGGCAGCAGCATCGCGACGTTCGCCCCAGCAAACACCTTAATAAAGCCCACTGGAGTACGGTGTTTCTGGATGGCTCCCTGCCTGATTCGCAAATTTACTACCTGGTGGATGCTTCATACCAGCAGGCACTTGATTCTCTTTCCGAGGCTAAGCGTAAACTATTGCCATAGCGTTAAATCCTCCCCAGCAGCGCCAGCAGGGTCACATCAAACAGGCGAAGCAGCGTGGAGTGCAGGTGCGTCTGCATGGCGATCTGTTCATTGCTGGCGCGAATGCTGGCAATATCGCGCTGCCCTTCGAGGAGCAGAATGAGATCGTCCTGACTTAACCAGCCGCGCGCTTTCTCCTGTAATGCCTGAAGCGTGAGCATTCCGGCGTCGCGAATGCCGCTGTCTTCATCATTTACTATCGCCTCCATAAGCTGTAGCCATTCTGCCGTATTCACGCCTGCGCCGGTCACCTGGGCGCTGACTTCTTTAATGATGGACATGGTTATCTCCCTGAACGCAGCTGTTCGCCGCTGATGGCCTGCTGATAAAGATATTCCGTTTGTTGCGCCAGAGCTCCGGCCGTGAAGGGCGTCAGCGCTGCATCCTGGCGGGAAACATGCGTGTAAAGCCGCTGATAATTCTTCTCCAGCACGCGCAGATTATTCTGCCGCAGCGCATCACCGTCGCTTAATGCCAGGCTAAATAGCTGACGAATCTGGCGATCCTCTTGTCTTAATAAGCGTTGGTCGACCGGCGCTGTCGCCGCATTGCTGATGAACTGCAGATGAAGCTGTTCCAGCATCAATAGCTGCTGGTGGGCCGTATTGCTGTAGCCGTCTACCCAGCTGCAGGCGGTTGTCACCAATAGCGCCGCGATAAGAGTGAATTGATAAAATCCGTGTTTGAAAGACATGATGCATCCTGCAATTTATGGCCGTGACGCTATCTGATGACAGATGTCGTGCGGCCGCAAATCACAAAATATCAGCGGAAGAAAAATGAGAGGAAATGATGCCTCTTCCCGGGACGAGAAGAGGCAGGTGAGGTTACTTCAGCATGGGCTTGAGGAAGCGAGCGGTATATGAAGCCTCGCATTCGGCGACCGTTTCCGGGGTTCCGGAAACGAGGATCTCTCCGCCGCCGCTTCCGCCTTCCGGCCCAAGGTCAACGATCCAGTCAGCCGTTTTGATGACATCCAGGTTATGCTCAATCACCACGATGGTATTACCCTGATCGCGCAGCTGATGCAGTACTTCCAGCAGCTGCTGAATATCGGCAAAGTGCAGACCGGTGGTCGGTTCATCAAGGATATACAGCGTCTGCCCGGTACCGCGTTTGGACAGCTCGCGCGCCAGCTTGACGCGCTGGGCCTCGCCGCCGGAGAGCGTAGTCGCCGACTGGCCAAGGCGAATATAGGTCAGCCCGACGTCCATCAGCGTTTGCAGCTTACGCGCCAGCGCCGGAACCGCATCGAAGAACTCACGGGCTTCTTCAATGGTCATATCCAGCACTTCATGAATCGTTTTGCCTTTGTACTTAATCTCCAGCGTTTCGCGGTTATAGCGTTTGCCTTTGCACTGGTCGCACGGTACGTAGATATCCGGCAGGAAGTGCATCTCGACTTTGATCACGCCGTCGCCCTGGCAGGCTTCACAGCGGCCGCCGCGCACGTTAAAGCTGAAGCGGCCCGGCGTGTAGCCACGCGAACGTGATTCAGGTACGCCGGCAAACAGTTCACGGACCGGAGTAAAGACGCCGGTGTAGGTGGCCGGGTTGGAGCGCGGCGTACGACCGATTGGGCTCTGGTCGATGTCGATCACTTTATCGAAATGTTCCAGACCCTGTACATCGCGGTACGGCGCCGGTTCCGCAATGGTGGCACCGTTGAGCTGGCGCTGGGCAATCGGGAACAGCGTGTCGTTGATCAGCGTGGATTTACCCGACCCTGAAACGCCGGTAATACAGGTGAAGAGCCCCACCGGCAGCGTCAGCGTTACGTCTTTCAGGTTGTTACCGCGCGCGCCGGACAGCTTCAGCACTTTCTCTGGATTCGCGGGTACGCGCTGTTTCGGCACCTCAATTTTACGCTTGCCGCTCATGAACTGGCCGGTCAGTGATTCCGGCACTGCCATGATATCTTCCAGCTTACCCTCGGCAACGACCTGACCGCCGTGCACGCCGGCGCCAGGGCCGATATCGATAACGTGGTCAGCGGCGCGAATAGCATCTTCATCGTGCTCAACGACAATCACCGTGTTGCCGAGATTACGCAGGTGGATTAGGGTTCCCAGCAGGCGTTCGTTATCGCGCTGATGCAGACCGATAGAGGGCTCATCCAGTACGTACATCACGCCGACCAGGCCTGCGCCGATCTGGCTGGCGAGGCGGATACGCTGCGCTTCGCCGCCGGAGAGGGTCTCCGCCGAACGGGAGAGCGTCAGGTAGTTCAGGCCGACATTGACGAGGAATTTCAGACGATCGCCAATCTCTTTCAGTACTTTTTCGGCAATTTGCGCGCGCTGGCCGGAGAGCTTCAGGTTGTTGAAGAAGTCCATCGCGTGGCCGATGCTCATGTCTGAGATGGTCGGCAGCGGCGTATTTTCCACAAACACGTGCCGCGCTTCGCGCTTAAGGCGTGTCCCTTCACAGCTGGCGCAGGGACGATTGCTAATGAATTTAGCTAACTCTTCGCGTACTGCGCTGGATTCCGTCTCTTTATAACGGCGCTCCATATTATGCAGCACGCCTTCAAACGGATGGCGGCGTACGGAGGTATCGCCGCGATCGTTCATATATTTGAATTCAATATTCTCTTTGCCTGAACCGTACAGCACGACCTTTTGTACGCTGGTATTGAGCGTGCCCCAGGGCGCTTCAACGTCGAATTCATAATGTTCCGCCAGCGACTTCAGCATCTGGAAGTAGTAAAAATTGCGCCGATCCCAGCCGCGAATCGCTCCGCCCGCCAGCGACAGCTCAGGGTTTTGAATCACGCGCTCCGGATCGAAATACTGCTGGACGCCGAGGCCGTCGCAGGTCGGGCAAGCGCCTGCCGGGTTGTTGAAGGAGAACAGGCGCGGTTCCAGTTCGCGCATGCTGTAGCCGCAAATCGGGCAGGCGAAGTTGGCGGAAAACAGCAGCTCTTCGGCTTTCGGATCGTCCATATTGGCGACGATGGCGGTGCCGCCCGACAGCTCCAGCGCGGTCTCAAAGGACTCGGCCAGACGCGTGCTGAGATCGTCGCGGACCTTAAAGCGGTCGATCACGACTTCGATGGTATGTTTCTTTTGCAGCTCCAGCTTCGGCGGATCGGAGAGATCGCAGACTTCGCCGTCGATCCTCGCGCGGATATAGCCCTGCCCGGCGAGGTTTTCCAGCGTTTTGTTATGTTCGCCTTTGCGCTCTTTAATGATCGGCGCCAGCAGCATCAGGCGCTGACCTTCAGGCTGGGAGAGAACATTATCCACCATCTGGCTCACGGTTTGCGCCGCCAGCGGCACATCGTGATCCGGGCAGCGGGGCTCGCCGACGCGCGCGTACAGCAGGCGCAGATAGTCGTGAATTTCGGTAATGGTGCCTACCGTAGAGCGGGGGTTGTGGGACGTTGATTTCTGTTCAATGGAAATCGCCGGCGACAGCCCTTCAATATGGTCGACGTCGGGCTTCTCCATCAGCGACAGGAACTGCCGCGCGTAGGCGGAGAGCGATTCAACGTAGCGACGCTGCCCTTCGGCATACAACGTGTCGAAAGCCAGTGAGGATTTGCCTGAACCCGAAAGCCCGGTGACGACAATGAGTTTGTCGCGCGGGATGACGAGGTTGATATTTTTGAGATTATGGGTGCGGGCGCCCCGAACTTCGATCTTATCCATTCACCTTTCCCGGTAGATACGCGGATTGCCTGGTTTGTTAGAAGGACAAACGGCAGAAACGGCTAATTATGACACAATTTAACCTGTTTGAATATACAGTATTGGAATGCATTTTCCGGCGAGGTATGCAAAAATGTCGTACCGCGAGAGTTCTCTGGAACATACTTCCCAGCTATCAACATAGCACCTGGAAATGGTACACTCGCGCGTTTACACTATTAAGAAACGCATTCAGGAGACACAAACATGGCCAGCAGAGGCGTAAACAAGGTGATTCTCGTCGGTAATCTGGGCCAGGACCCGGAAGTACGCTACATGCCGAGTGGTGGCGCAGTTGCCAACATTACGCTGGCTACTTCCGAATCCTGGCGTGATAAAGCGACCGGTGAGATGAAAGAGCAGACTGAATGGCACCGCGTTGTGCTGTTCGGCAAACTGGCGGAAGTGGCCGGCGAATATCTGCGCAAAGGTTCTCAGGTCTATATTGAAGGCCAGCTGCGCACCCGTAAATGGACTGACCAATCCGGTCAGGAAAAATACACCACCGAGGTTGTAGTCAACGTTGGCGGCACGATGCAAATGCTCGGCGGTCGTCAGCAGGGCGCGGGCGCCCCGGCAGGCGGTGGTCAGCAGCAGGGCGGTTGGGGACAGCCTCAGCAGCCGCAGGGCGGAAACCAGTTCAGCGGCGGCGCGCAGTCGCGTCCGCAGCAGCAGGCTCCGGCAGCGCCTTCCAATGAGCCGCCGATGGACTTTGACGACGATATTCCGTTCTAACGAAGCGTTAGCGTCGTAAAGCCCTCTCTGAAAAAGCCCCTGTTTGGGGCTTTTTCTATTTTCTGACGCAGCTTATCTGCATTAATTCACTGTGTGGCAGGTGTGGCAGGTGTGGCAGGTGTGGCAGGTGTGGCAGGTGTGGCAGG
>NZ_JBEAFR010000046.1:0-69494 GCF_040062315.1 Klebsiella sp. GW_Kp181 | reverse complement strand
TGGCAACGTCCCCCCTTGATTAAGGATAGCGTTGCATCGACCCGTTGAACTCACATCCCTCGATTCAATTTATGCCCGACACGCAGCTTATTTAAAGACAAACCAGCAGCCGGAATAAAAAAGGAGCATCTCATGGCCGGGATCCATCTACACCCACACGATATTCTTGATGAAGGCGTCGATTCAGTACTGGAACGTATTAACAAAATGAACGGCGTCGATAGCCTCTTTGTTGAGGTTAACACCATTTTTGAACGTAACCCCTACCCTACCGGCCGCCTGCCGCACAATCCAAAACATGAGTTTGTGCAAGGTACCGCCACGCTGCATGTCAAACTCGATATGCCGCCACTACGTCTGCACCAGCGCGTTGATCCTACGATTGTTGCGGGCGCCGATCCTCTGCGGGATCTGCAGCAGGCCACCGATCGCGGCCCTTATAAAGTGATCCCCTGGGTGAATATTCTCAACGGCGATTTTGCCGGGCAGATCGAAAACAATCAGGTGATCGATTTTCGCGGCAATCCGGTTGAACACTGGCTATGCCCTAATGGCCCTGACGTCATTGAACTATGGATCAACACCTTCAGCGCGATTAAGGCCCGGTACGGTTATTCGACGTTTCTGATCGACCGCATCCGCTACCCCGACTGGGCAGGAAAGAGCGTGAGCCCCAGAGGATTATTCACCTGCTTCTGCCCGCACTGTCAGCGCGAAATGCATCGGACAGGCATCAATGCTGATGCGGTCCGCCAACGTCTGGCCACCCTCACGGCGCAAATGCACAGCGGCCAGTATGATGCGACCGTCGATGCGTTATTAAATGATGAACTTCTGCAGCGCTGGATGGCATTCCGCCAGCATAGCGTCTCCCGCTTTGTCCAGAATCTGCTGGCCGGCATTAGCGACCGGGATGCTGGCGGCAGCGAACTGTGGCTCGATCTCTGGCCCCCGGCTTACTCGTGGATTTTAGGTCAGGATTATCAGTTTCTTACCCGTTATTCTAAAGCACTCAAGCACTTCCCCTACCATAAGCTCGGCGGCGGTGCGGACGTGCAGGGACTCATTGAACATTTCGCCAAAGATGATGCCCAGCGTGAAAGCGCCTTCAGCGCCTTTATGCGCCTGTTCAAACTGCCTTACAACATTAGCTATCAACAGTTCAAAGCCGAAGGCTTCCCGATTGAATTTGTAAAACAGCAAAACAATCTGGTGCGTGAAAAATCACAGCCAGGCACCTTCATTTACAGCGGCATCCAGATGTGGAACCTGACCCCGACGGCACTACTGGAAGCCATCGATGCGGCAGAACAGAGCGACTGCGACGACCTGCTCTATTACTGCTACGGCTGGGCGGAACAGTCGCTTTTCGACGCCGCTGGCCACCATTACCAAAAGCCCACTTGCTAACACAGGGAAATAAAAAAATGGCTAACCAACAAAAATGGAAAGTATTTTTCCTGCTGTTCGTCACCATGTTCCTTCTTGGCGGCATACAGAACACCAAGGGTCTGATTCTTGAGCAGGTCCAGCACGATATCAATCTGAACATGGGGCAGATAGGCACGTTGATCATGTTCTTCCAGATAGGCTTTCTGGTCGCCAGTCTGCTCACCGGCTACTTTACCGATAAAAAGGGGCTGAAGATCATGATGCTGATTGGCTCGCTGATGATGGCCGTTGGTCTGGTCGGCACCAGCCTGGCGTTCAGCGTGCTGCTGTTTTTCGGCTTCTATTTGATTGTTGGCCTGGGTATCGGCTCGATGCTGGTCTCCATCATTACCGTCATCCCGACCTTCTACAAAGAAAAAGCCGGCATGATGTTCAACGTTTCCAACGCGATGTTCGGCGTGGGGATGATCGCCACTCCGCTGATTTTACAGCAGCTTTTCTCGCATCATGTCTCATGGCGCCTGTTCTATGTCGGAATTGCCATTATTGTTGCGATTATCATTCTGGTACTCAGCAGTCTGCGGTTGGAAAAAGCGCAGGGGATGGATATGCAGCTCTCTGATTTTATGCATATCCTTGGCCAGAAACGCCTGATGCTGGTGATTGGTTTTATCCTGTTCTACGTTGCTGCGGAAGCGGCTTTTCTGAACTTTTTCCCTATCTTCTATAGCTCGCTGGATATCGTCGGCGCTACCGCAGAAGAGAAGATTGTGACGGCGGCCTACGTCATATCCAGTTTTGCCATGCTGTTCACCGTTGGCCGGTTTATTGGCGGGTTTATCAATCTGAAGTTGGGCGATCGCAAAACGCTGATCCTGTTTTCACTATTCTCGCTGATTGCCATTATTGCCAGCCGCTACTTTGCCAGCCAGTTTGTCTGGCTGTTTATGGTATTTGGTTTCGCGATGTCGGTACTGTTCCCTACGGCCTCCGCCGTGGCGACAAAACTCACCGATAAAAGCGGCTCAACGATGGGACTGATCTATGTCGCCTCAGGCATGGGCGGAGCCTTTGCAGGCTGGCTGATTGGTCAGGTTTCTCAGATTTACGGCGTCTCGCTGGGCTTCAACTTGATTATTGCTTTCGTGGCGATTTTCTTCGTGCTGACGTTGTTTATTAAAGAACATCCGCAACATTAAGCGCGATACCCCGGCATAGCTTGCCTGCTACGCCGGGGATTTCAACTACCGCTTGATCAGCGCAAATACCCCCCAGCCAAAGTATTCACGCGTGTAAGTCGCATGGCGCTTTGGCGCAATCGTCAGCTCCGCCCGAACTTCTGGCGCAAATTCATCGCCGGGGTTGTCCTCTAACCAACGGCGCATGGTGAGCCATTTTGCCGCTTCGTAGCGGTCCCAGCCCTCCTGGTCCGCCAGCACCATTTCGACGAGGTCATAGCCAGACGCATCGAATGAGGAAACCAGATCGGCAAGCGTCAGAAAATCGGCGAGCGAAGAGGCGCCACAGGCTTGCGCGACCTCTTCCGTTGCCGGAACCCGGCGCCAGTACGGTTCGCCAATCAACAGTATGCCTCCGGGCTTGAGACTTTTACTCAGCAGTTCGATCGTCCCGGCTACGCCGCCGCCAATCCAGGTCGCGCCTACGCAGGCGGCGATGTCGCATTTTTCATCGGCCACATAACCAGCGGCGTCCTGATGGATAAACGTGACGCGGTCGGCAACCCCGAGCTCTGCTGCCCGCTGCTTAGCCTGCTGGCTGAACAGCGCGCTCATGTCGACGCCGGTGCCGCTAATACCGTGGTCGCGCGCCCAGGTACAGAGCATCTCCCCCGATCCGCTGCCAAGGTCGAGTATCCGCGTTCCGGCCTTCATCCGCAGCACGCGGCCAAGCGTGGCGTATTTTTCCGGCGTAAACGGGTTATGGATGCGGTGGGCGCTTTCACTAATCGTAAAAATACGTGGGATATCCAATGTTGGTATTCCTTTCATTGAGTGGGTAGTAAGAAAATAAGATTCGTTTTTTTCGGCCAGCAGCGCGTACAGCTTGTCGGTAAAAGTATCGCTGACCGGCCATGCCGCCCCATCCGGGCGGATAATTGAGGTAAAACCTGCCGTATGCAGCAGGTCGAGCCAGGCGTCATCCTGCCAGGCGGTCATCTGACTGCCGAAGCGCGTCACGTTGCCGTTCTCTTCAATCGCCATAAATCGCGTTGCGCTGGTTTGCGCAGCGGGATCCCAGGCGTGCTCCGTCAGCAGCAGGTGCGGTACATCCAGAAATAGCCCCTGCGGACAGCGCTGCCAGCTGGGTTCAGCCATCCCCTGCCGTTTAACTTCAGTATAAGTATGAACTTCGATAAGCAGTTTTCCTCCAGCCACCAGCCACTGCGCGCAGCGATTAACCAACGCCCGGGTTTCAGCCGCGCTGAACACATTCAGTTCACCGAAGGTCATCATAATGAAATCGAACTGTTCTTCCGGCTGGTAGTGGCGAACGTCCTGCTGGTGATAGGTAATGTCAAGGCTGGCCGCCTGCGCCTGCTGACGAGCCCAGGCGATCGACGCCGGAGAAAAATCCACGCCCGTACAGCAAAAGCCGCGCTCCGCCAGCTGGCGCGTATAAAAACCCGGCCCGCAGCCGAGATCCAGAATGCGCGCGCCGGCGGGCAGCTGCCCGGCAAGCCATGCCACCTGTTGTTCGATAACCGCCAGCCTGCGGCTGGCCCAGTCGTGCTCCTGCGACAGATGATTCTCCAGCATACGCTGGCTAAACGCCGGTTCATCCCAGGGGATTTTGCGCTCCTCCTCCGGCAAAACTGCGTTTGCGGAATCCCTGATAATCGTACTAATTGTCATCATCATTTCCTTATTGATTACTCGCGCCAGTGCTCGGGTTTCATTAACGCCCGGGCGCACTGTATCTGACCGGTTATCCCCAGCGGCCGGGACGAAAGCCGCTGCAGCATCCAGCAGGCTTTATGCTCCTCGGGAATGGGATAAGGCGCCGGATAGCCTTTATCTCCGGCACAGGGTTCAAAGCCATGCCGCGGGTAATAAGTGGCATGTCCCAGAACGAATACCGCCAGGCTCCCCATTGCCTTCAGATGCTCAATACCGCTTTGGATAAGTAATCCGCCAACACCCATGCCCTGGTATTCCGGCACCACCGCCAGAGGGGCAAGGATATGCATCATCGGAGAGTCAGACTCCCCTTTGAACGTCGCCAGGGTGAACAAAATATGCCCAACTGCTTTTCCATTATGTTTGGCCAGCAGAGATAAGCTCGGGTGAGCACTTTCATCGTTGAGCAAAGCGGCAACCAGATCGGCCTCTTTGCTAAAGCCGAAGGCCCGGGTTTCAACTTCGCGAATATCATCAGCATCACGCTCTGAGGTGATGTGAAAGGTGAAGTTATGGTTTGTCATCAGTTGCTCCTTAGCGGTTGTCCAGCTGAGCGCGAACGTTGTTCAGCCCGGTGGTATTGATACGGTAGGGCTGCCCGTTGACGGACTTAATGAGTTTTTTGGTTTTGAGTTTTTTGAAAACGGCGAGCGTGCAGTCGCTGAGCAGGAGCCCTTCGCGGCTGTAGCATTCAACAGAGGTTACGCGGCCTGATGCATCGCGAATATGCGCGATCCGGCCACCTTTAGCGAGAACGTGTAAGGTACGTTGTTCCTGACGGGATAGATTCATACTGAAGAAACCTGTTAATCATCATGCGTAAAAACGAGCCAACACCCACGGGTGTTCGCGTAAAGTTTAAGCGCAGCGATAACCAGTCCGGCCTGATAAGGTCGGGAAGCTGATTATCTAATGATGACATTCTCCAGCATCAAAGCCTCGGTGAGAGTTGAAAAGATATTTACCAGCGAAATGATAACACGTAGTTTTTATAAGGAAATCGTATTAATTAAAAAGTGTGATCTGTTGCAAGCCCAGCGGATTTCTGACGCATCTGGTCGATATGTTGACGCCATTGGTTAACCATTTATAAAGACCCGCTTCGCGGGACCTCATGCCCTCCTGAGCTTCAGCAGAATCTCTCCGCGCGACGCAACGAGTCTAAAATATCGATGGGTTAGCACTCAGGCCATTAGCGAATCTCCATCACATTTTGGTTTACCAATTTCGCTGTTATGGTTGACATGTTTGACCAATTGGAGGAACTTATACGCCATATCGTCTGGTTTCTCTCCGTTACGATGGTTGACCGGAACCGACACTCCCATCAAAGCAGCGGCCTGGAACAGGTCAAAACGTGAAAGAGGTTAAGCATGGAACAGACATGGCGCTGGTATGGCCCTAACGATCCGGTCACTTTAGCTGACGTCCGTCAGGCGGGCGCGACCGGAGTGGTCACCGCCCTGCACCATATCCCGAACGGCGAAGTGTGGACGGTTGACGAGATCCTCAAGCGTAAGGCCATCGTGGAAGAAGCCGGGCTGGTGTGGTCGGTAGTTGAAAGCGTACCGATTCACGAAGAGATCAAAACCCATACCGGCAACTACGCGCAGTGGATCGCTAACTATCAGCAGAGCCTACGCAATCTGGCCCAGTGCGGCATTCGTACCGTGTGCTACAACTTTATGCCGGTCCTCGACTGGACCCGTACCGACCTGGAATACGTCCTGCCGGACGGCTCCAAAGCCCTGCGTTTCGATCAAATTGAATTTGCCGCCTTTGAGCTGCATATCCTTAAGCGTCCGGGTGCGGAAGCGGACTACACCGCCGAAGAGGTCGCCCAGGCGAATCAGCGCTTCGCCACCATGAGCGAAGAGGATAAAGCGCGCCTGACCCGTAACATCATTGCCGGTCTGCCGGGCGCGGAAGAAGGATATACCCTCGACCAGTTCCGCCAGCATCTGGCAACCTACAAAGATATCGATAAAGCCGCACTGCGCGAGAACTTCGCCGTCTTCCTGAAAGCGATTATTCCCGTTGCCGAAGAGGTTGGCGTGCGTATGGCGGTCCACCCGGACGATCCGCCGCGTCCGATCCTCGGCCTGCCGCGCATCGTCTCAACGATTGAAGATATGCAGTGGATGGTCGATACCGTGAACAGCATGGCGAACGGCTTTACCATGTGCACCGGCTCCTACGGGGTACGTGCCGACAACGACCTGGTTGATATGATTAAGCAGTTCGGTCCGCGTATTTACTTCACCCACCTGCGCTCTACGCTACGTGAAGAGAACCCGAAAACGTTCCACGAAGCGGCGCACCTGCACGGCGACGTGGACATGTATGAAGTGGTGAAGGCCATTGTCGAAGAAGAGCACCGCCGTAAAGCGGAAGGTAAAGAGGATCTTATCCCGATGCGTCCTGACCACGGCCACCAGATGCTCGACGATCTGAAAAAGAAAACCAACCCCGGCTATTCCGCAATTGGTCGCCTGAAAGGGCTGGCCGAAGTCCGCGGCGTGGAGCTGGCGATCCAGCGCGCTTTTTTTAGCCGCTAATTCCTGACCGGCGGAGCAGCAGGCTCCGCCTTTTCCTCTTCGGCCGCCTGTTGCGGCCCACTCTGGAGTTTGCTATGACTGCAACCATTGCCGACAGCAACCTGCCGGTTACGCGCCCTGCATGGGATCGTTCTCGTCTCGAATCCCGCATCGTTCATCTGGGCTGCGGCGCATTTCACCGCGCGCATCAGGCGCTTTATACCCATCATCTGCTGGAAACCAGCGATAGCGACTGGGGCATCTGCGAAGTCAACCTGATGCCGGGCAACGACCGCCTCCTGATTGAGAATCTGAAAAATCAGCAGCTGCTTTATACCGTGGCGGAAAAAGGCGCTGACAGCACCGCGCTGAAAATTATCGGTTCGATGAAAGAGGCGCTGCATCCGGAAATCGACGGCTGTGACGGCATTCTGCGCGCCATGACGCGACCGCAAACGGCGATCGTTTCGCTGACGGTAACGGAAAAAGGCTACTGCACCGATGCGGCCAGCGGTCAGCTCGATCTGAATAATCCGCTGATTCAACACGACCTCGCCCATCCGGCGACGCCGAAATCCGCTATAGGCTACATCGTCGAAGCGCTGCGCCTGCGCCGCGAAGAGGGGCTAAACGCCTTTACGGTGATGTCCTGCGATAACGTTCGCGAGAATGGCCACGTGGCGAAAGTGGCGGTACTTGGCCTGGCCCAGGCCCGTGACCCAGCGCTGGCGGCGTGGATTGAAGCTCACGCGACCTTCCCGTGCACCATGGTTGACCGCATTGTGCCCGCGGCAACGCCTGAAACCCTACAGGAGATTGCCGACCAGCTTGGGGTCTACGATCCGTGCGCCATCGCCTGTGAACCGTTCCGTCAGTGGGTGATTGAAGATAGCTTCGTCAACGGCCGCCCGGAGTGGGACAAAGTCGGCGCGCAGTTTGTTGAAGACGTCGTGCCGTTTGAAATGATGAAGCTACGCATGCTCAACGGCAGCCACTCTTTCCTGGCCTATCTCGGCTATCTCGGCGGCTATGAAACCATCGCCGACACCATGACTAACCCGGCATACCGCAAAGCGGCTTTTGCCCTGATGATGCAGGAGCAGGCGCCGACGCTCTCGATGCCGGAAGGCACCGATCTTCAGGCCTACGCCACGCTGCTGATTGCCCGTTTCAGCAACCCTTCCCTGCGTCACCGCACCTGGCAGATCGCCATGGACGGTAGCCAGAAGCTGCCGCAGCGCCTGCTTGACCCAATTCGTCTGCATCTGCAAAACGGCAGCAGCTGGCGCCATCTGGCGCTCGGCGTGGCGGGCTGGATGCGCTATACCCAGGGAAGCGATGAGCAGGGACAACCCATTGATGTTGTCGACCCGCTGCTAATGGAGATCCAGCAGATTAATCAGCGTTATCAGGGCGCGGAGCGCGTCGCCGCGCTGCTGGCCATCAGCGGGATCTTTGCCCACGATCTGCCGGACAATGGCGACTTCGTCAACGCGGTTACCCTGGCGTATCAACAGCTGTGCGAGCGCGGCGCCCGCGAGTGCGTGGCGGTGGTTAGCGCCAGTCTGTAATCTCCCTTCTTTCACGGGTCAACTGAACAATAATTTGGTTGACCCGTTTTCCCTCTCCGGGCCGAGAGTGATGCCAACCCGCCGGCCAAATGCTATAGTCAACCACCGGGCTACTGCATATCACAACTTAACACCATGAAATCACAAACTTCTCAGCACAGACCTTATCAGGAAGTCGGCGCGTTAATTCGCGATCTCATCGTCAAGACGCCCTATAACCCTGGCGATCGCCTGCCGCCTGAGCGCGAGATCGCCGAGATGCTGGATGTAACCCGTACCGTGGTCCGCGAAGCGCTGATCATGCTGGAAATTAAAGGGCTGGTCGAAGTGCGCCGCGGCGCCGGGATCTATGTGCTGGATAACGTCGCGGCGGAAGGTGCGGCGGAGAGCGCGGACATGAAGCATTGTAATGATGCCGGTCCATTTGAGCTGCTGCAGGCCCGCCAACTGCTGGAAAGCAATATCGCCGAATTTGCCGCCCTGCAGGCAACCCGGGAAGATATCATCAAAATGCGCCAGGCCTTACAGCTGGAAGAGCGCGAGCTGGCCAGCAGCGCGCCGGGCGGTTCCGAAAGCGGCGATATGCAGTTTCATCTGGCCATCGCCGAAGCGACGCACAACAGTATGCTGGTAGAACTGTTCCGCCAGTCATGGCAGTGGCGGGAAAATAATCCCATGTGGATCCAGCTGCACCGCCATCTCGGCGACACTCACTACCGCGAGGAGTGGCTGGTGGATCATAAACGGATCCTTGCCGCCTTAATCAAAAAAGACGCCCGGGCGGCAAAACTCGCCATGTGGCAGCATCTGGAAAATGTTAAACGCCGTCTGCTGGAGTTCTCCAACGTCGATGATATTTACTTCGACGGCTACCTGTTTGACTCCTGGCCGTTGGATAACGCCGACGCCTGACTCTCCCGCGCGCGGATAGCAGCTATCCGCGCGCCGTTCTGCAGTAACCGCAGCATTCAATGCAAACACTGATAATCATTCTCATCTTTATTGTCGCCCTGCCCGCACAATGGTAAGGTTACCTCATCCGATGAAGCCTCATCTCCAGTGCAGAAAACCGCATGAACAATACTCCTGGGCAGAACGAGCCGGCCCGCCAGGCGCTGAGAAGAACCTTCTCCGTCAGCGAGTTTATGGCGTTTGGTGAACGCTATGGTATCGACTATCGCTTTCCGCTGCTGCAAACGCCGGAGCCCTCGCACGCCAGCCCGGTGCTGCAAGGTGAAGTGGAAGAGATGACGCTGCCCTGCGGGATGTGCATCACCCACTCAGATGTTCACGTATTGCAGCCCTATGAAACCACCTCCCGCCATAGCAGCCCTCTCTATATGCTGGTGGTGCTGGAAGGCAGCGTTTCCCTGACTCTCAACGGCGAGCAGCACCTTGTGCGTTCCGGGATGGCGTTCACCTCACGCCTTAGCGAACATCAGGCCATGTGCGCCCGTCACGATGCCAACAGCAGGCTCCGCACGCTCTCCCTTGGACTCTACCCGGACGGCGCCTGGCGCGACGGACTGCTTGCTTCATTAATGCGCGAATGGGAAAGATGCCAGACGCCAACGCTCATCTGGCAGATACCGGGTTTTCTGCTGAGCGGCCTGCAATATGCCCAGCAGAGCGCGCCGGGCCGCGTTTCCCGGCAACTGATGCTGGAGGGGCTGATCCTGCAGCTGTTCGGCCATGGTCTGAGCGTGTGCCAGGATGAAAGCGCGAAGCAGATCCTCCCGGCGGGCGGCGAGCAGCTGCGCCTGGAGAGAGTTCGCCGCCTGCTGGAGCAGGCGCCGGAAAACGACTACACCCTGAACGAGCTGGCCCAGCGGGCCGCGATGAGCTCCAGCAGCTTGCGCAGTAAGTTTCGCCAGGCCTACGGCTGTTCGGTTTTTGATTACCTGCGCGATTGCCGACTGGCGCGGGCCAGAGGCTATCTGCTGGAGGGGTACAGCGTGCAGCAGGCGGCCTGGATGTCGGGCTATCAGCACGCCACCAATTTCTCTACCGCCTTTCGTCGACGCTACGGTATCTCCCCCTGCGACGTGCAAAAGACGGGCTAATCTATTTTTCACCTTTTCGCGAAGTCTGTTTCGCCGCTTTGGCAGCGCGCATACGCATCCTGGCATTGCGCATAGCTATAGAACGCCTCAAAAAGGTAATAATTCTTATTAACAATTAGAAATGCCTTTGGAGATGTTCATGTTTGCGAAAACTCGCCTGGCGCTACTGGTAGGATGGGTGACCGGCGGCGTCGCTTTCCCGCTGCTGGCCCAGGAAACAACAAAAAACGAAACCATCGTCGTCACTTCGCAGATGCAAAGCGGCGCGACCAAAATTGCCACGCCGGATATTGAGACCCCGCAATCGGTATCCATCATCACGCGCGAGCAGTTTGAAGAGCAGGGAGCGATCAGCGTCCGTCAGGCCGTGAGCTACACCCCCGGTGTTTATAGCAACCAGATTGGCGCTTCCAACCGCTTTGACTATATCGTCCTGCGCGGCTTCTCCGATGGCAGCCTGGATAACGTCTATCTTGACGGCCTGAAAATGATGGGCGATACCAACTCCCATAGCTCACTGGTGGTCGATCCGTGGTTCCTGGAGAATATCGAAGTGGTGCGCGGCCCGGCCTCGGTGCTGTATGGTCGCTCTTCGCCCGGCGGCATCGTCGCCCTCACCTCGCGTAAGCCCTCTTTCGATCCCGGAGGGGAAATCAAGCTGTTTGCCGGTAATAACAACCAGCGCGGGGCAGCGTTTGACGTCACCGGCGCGCTGGACGATAACGATCGGGTGGCGGCGCGATTAAGCGGCATGACCCGCTATGCGGACTCCCAGTTTGATACCTTGAAAGAGCAGCGCTACGCGATTATGCCCAGCCTGACCTGGCGCATCACCGACCAGACGCGCCTTGATTTAATGGCCTATCTGCATCGCGATCCGGAGGGCGGCAGCCACTCGGGTCTCCCCTATGAAGGTACCGTGGTACCGCACTACGGCAAGAAAATTGCTAACACCTTCTTCGAAGGTGAAGATGATTACGACAAGTACGACCGCCGTGAAAATATGGTCGGCTACAATTTCGAGCATATGTTTGATAACGGCTGGTCGGTGCGGCAGAAGCTGCGCTACCTGCATACCAAAGTCGAGCTGAATCAGGTCTATGCCGCGGGCTGGCTGAACGAAACCGAACTGAACCGCGGTTACTCCGGCTCGGACGAAAAGATGAACGCCATCACTCTCGATAACCAGCTCGACGGCAGCGTCGATACCTGGGCCGTGAACCATCGCCTGCTGATAGGCATTGACTATCAGGATCGCAGCAACACCACCACCGGCTACTATGGCGCATTCCCGGCCATCGACGCGTTTAATCCGGTCTACGGCGCGAAGCCGGATTACATCACCATGTACAGCCGTGAAAAACACAAGCTGTGCCAGACCGGCTACTATCTTCAGGACCAGATGTCCTGGGACCGCTGGCGCTTCACCCTGGGCGGGCGCTACGACCAGGTCAGCGTGTCGAATATCGATAAGCTGAATCAAACGCGCAGCGATCTGGATAAGAACAATTTCAGCACCCGCGCCGCCCTGCTGTATCTGTTCGACAACGGGTTTGCCCCGTACATCAGCTACTCTACCGCCTTTACGCCCACCAGCTTCGCCGACGAAAACGGCAACGTGCTCGATCCGATGAAAGGCAAGCAGTGGGAAGCCGGGCTGAAGTATGAGCCAGAAGGAATGAACAGCCAGTTCAGCGCCTCGGTATTCCGCATCAATCAGACCAATATCGCCACCAAAGAAGAGCCGACCGATCCGTACCGCTCGATTGGCGAAATTGAGTCGAAAGGGGTGGAGCTGGAGGCCATCAGTCAGCTAACCG
Source organism: Klebsiella sp. GW_Kp181 (assembly GCF_040062315.1). Classification (NCBI taxonomy): domain Bacteria; kingdom Pseudomonadati; phylum Pseudomonadota; class Gammaproteobacteria; order Enterobacterales; family Enterobacteriaceae; genus Klebsiella; species Klebsiella sp. GW_Kp181. Next base: position 57,193 of record NZ_JBEAFR010000046.1, on the reverse strand, counting down.
ACAGCCTCCGTCTGCAGGCGGCCTATACCTACACCGACATCCGCTATAAGAAAAGCAGCCCGGAAGAGCAAGGCAAGCGTGCCGTTTACGCCCCGCGCAATCAGGCCAGCGCCTGGCTGAGCTATGATGTGAAAAGCGGCCCGCTGGATGGTCTGACGCTGGGTTCCGGCGTGCGCTACGTCAACGGTATTACCAGCGACCGCTTGAATACGCATACCCTTCCATCCTATACGCTGGTGGATATGACGATTGGCTATGACCTGTCGCAGGTCGGGATTAAAGGCCTTAGCGCGCAGCTGAACGTCAATAATCTGACCGATAAGAGCTACGTTGCCGCCTGTAACTCGCTCTCATACTGCTACTTTGGCGCAGAGCGCAGTATCGTCGGCAGCGTCTCCTGGAAGTTCTGATCGTGCTAAAAAGCCCGGAGTTTTTGCTCCGGGCTGCAGGTTAATCTTCCGCTTTATGAGCCCACGCGGGCATGGCCGTTAAATAGCGCATCGCTCGCTTGCGCGATTCCGCAGGCCCAACTTTCTGCCAGGAATCGAGGAACTCAGCCAGGCCGGAAACGGCATCCTCCCAGGACTTAAGCTTCCCCTCGCTATCGCAGCACCAGGCGCAGTAATCGTCGCTTGCGCTTTTCGCCTCCTCGGCGGACATCGGCATTCCGCAGGCCTGACAAAACCGTTCTTGCTGTGACATAGGGCGCTCCTTTCTCGCAAATTGAGCATAAAAAATACAGCATTGTTTGCACAATAACGTTCTGCCAGTTCAAATATCCGTAAATTATTGAGGGTTATTGTTGTATCACCCAGCACTGCTCCCGGTTCTCTGAACGCGTTCGTCTACACTAAACAGGGACAGGTGTTTGACGCAGCTGATTCAGGCGCATCCACGGTTTAAAACAAATCAAGACAGGACGCAATCATGCAACTTAACGACCCTACCCTTTTTCGCCAGCAGGCATTTATTGACGGACGCTGGCGCGACGCCAGCAGCGGAGAAACCCTCGGGGTTACTAACCCCGCCAACGGTCAGCAGCTGGGCAGCGTGCCCAAAATGGGCGCCGAGGAAACTCGCGAGGCGATCGATGCCGCCGCTCGCGCGCTGCCCGCGTGGCGCGCCCTTACCGCCAGGGAGCGCGCCACTATCCTGCGCCGCTGGTTTGATTTGATGATGGAGCATCAGGACGATTTAGCGCGCCTGATGACGCTGGAGCAGGGGAAACCGCTGGCCGAAGCAAAAGGCGAGATCGGCTACGCCGCCTCCTTTATCGAGTGGTTTGCCGAAGAGGGTAAACGCATTTACGGCGACACCATTCCCGGTCATCAGGCCGACAAACGGCTGCTGGTGATTAAACAACCGATTGGCGTAACCGCCGCTATCACTCCGTGGAATTTCCCCTCGGCAATGATCACCCGTAAGGCGGGCCCGGCTCTGGCCGCAGGCTGCACGATGGTGCTCAAGCCCGCCAGCCAGACGCCGTTCTCCGCGCTGGCGCTGGCGGAGCTCGCTAATCGCGCCGGGATCCCCGAAGGCGTATTTAACGTGGTGACCGGTTCGGCCAGCGAAGTGGGTAACGAGCTCACCGGTAACCCGCTGGTGCGCAAACTCTCCTTTACCGGCTCGACGGAAATAGGTCGCCAGCTGATGGAACAGTGCGCGAAAGATATCAAGAAGGTCTCGCTGGAGTTGGGCGGCAACGCGCCGTTTATCGTTTTTGATGACGCCGATCTGGATAAAGCTGTCGAAGGCGCGTTGGCCTCCAAGTTCCGCAACGCCGGACAGACCTGCGTCTGCGCCAACCGCCTGTACATTCAGGATGGCGTCTACGATCGCTTCGCCGAAAAGCTTCAGCAGGCGGTCAGTAAGCTGCAAATCGGCGATGGCCTGCAGCCGAACGTCACCATCGGGCCGCTGATTGACGAGAAAGCGATCGCCAAAGTGCAGGAACATATTGCCGATGCGCTGGACAAAGGCGCGCGGGTGGCTACCGGCGGGAAATCCCATGAGCTGGGCGGAAACTTCTTTCAGCCCACAATTCTGGTGGACGTCCCCAGCGATGCGAAAGTAGCGAAAGAAGAGACCTTTGGGCCCCTCGCCCCGCTCTTCCGCTTTAAAGATGAGGCAGATGTTATCGCTCAGGCCAACGATACCGAGTTCGGCCTGGCGGCTTATTTCTACGCCCGCGATCTGGGCCGCGTCTTTCGCGTTGGCGAAGCGCTGGAATACGGCATTATCGGTATTAATACCGGCCTTATCTCCACCGAGGTGGCTCCCTTCGGCGGCGTGAAATCCTCCGGCCTCGGTCGCGAAGGTTCGAAGTATGGCATAGAGGATTACTTAGAAATCAAATACATGTGTATTGGGATTTAATCAACCCTCGCGCCAGCTTCTGCTGGCGCAGCTTATTTAGCGGTCATTTCCCTCGGTAATAGCTGGAAATACGTTTCGCGGCTGGGTTCATGAGGACATCCCGATATCCTGCCCGTCTCAGCGCCATTCATTATGCTTAATAACAATGCGAAAAAGGGCGTTGGCTATAAGAAAAAGTTATCAATCATCCATTCCGGGCAGGTTCGACATAGGATTAATCGTAGGCTACAATAATCAACGCCGGTCTGAAGCTTAATTTCTTAATAGATTCATAGAGATAAATTTTGCTTTTCAGCGGGATATGACATCATTTTATTGACTATAAAACGAGCAAAAAGATGACGGATAGCACAATTAAAATTTATAACGCCCGCTACAGTAAGCTAATGAAGCTACTGGATTTTTTTGCCGTTAACCTGTTCATTTTTGCTTATTTAAAATACTTTCTCGTCGAACCATCTACGGCCTCTCTGTTCCTCGGAATAATATATTCCCTGATTTTTATCCGGGCCAACGAGCACTTTCAGTTATATTCAGGCCAGTTTAAAGGTCAGTATTTTAAAAAATTAACGAAGCTTTTTTTTAGCGTCTGTATTAGCGGACTGCTGACGTTTTTATTGTTTGTGATTGCTGAACTATTAATGAACAATCATGCCAGTACGAACTCGCTGCTGCTGGCTGAAGTGATTGCACTATGCTCGCTGGCCATATTCATTAGTATGTTTCTTATTCGTATTATCTCCAGCCGCTATTTTTTCAAATCCAGACTCAAGGTGGCTATTTTAGGTATTACGCCAGCCGGGTTGGCCATTGAGCAGGCGCTGTTTAAGGAGTATACCCATAACGGTATTGAAATTACCTTCTTTGAGGACCGCGCCGTACAGCGCGACAGCCGCCTGCTCAGCATTGAGAAAAAAGGCAACTCGCGCGACCTGCTGGCGCTGGCAAAAGCAGGCGAGATAGATGAAGTCTATATCGCCCTGCCGATGGTCGCCCAGCAGCGCATCCGCCAGTTCTTAAACGAATTTTCCGATACCACCGTAGATGTGTTTCTGGTACCGGACCTGTTTTCCTATAGCTCACATATTTCGCAGCTGCGGATGTTTGGCAATATCCAGACCATCAGCATTTTTACGTCGCCGTTTGAAGGTGAAGGCGCGGTGCTCAAGCGTATCGAAGATATTGTTCTCGGCACCTTGTTCACCCTCGTCAGCCTGCCGGTGATGCTCGCGGTGGCCATCGGCATCAAGCTGACGTCGCCAGGCCCGGTGCTGTTTAAACAAAGCCGTTATGGTCTGAACGGTAAGCAGATCGCGGTATGGAAGTTCAGAACCATGCGCGTGATGGAAAACAGCGCGGTCGTCACCCAGGCCACGCGTAACGATCCGCGTATTACCCGCTTCGGCGCCTTTCTACGCAAAACATCGCTTGATGAATTGCCGCAGTTTTTTAACGTGCTGCAGGGAACCATGTCGATAGTGGGTCCCCGCCCGCACGCGGTCGCGCACAATGAGCAATATCGCGTGCTGGTGGAAAACTACATGATTCGCCATAAAGTGAAGCCCGGCATTACCGGGCTGGCGCAAATTCACGGCTTTCGCGGCGAAACTGACACGATTGATAAAATGGAAAAACGCATTCAGTACGATCTGGAATATATTCAGTCGTGGTCGCTGCTGCTGGATATCAAAATCGTATTTTTAACGTTTTTCCGCGGATTTGTGGGCAAAAATGCGTTCTGAACTCACTTTCCTCGCGGGTCTGCTGGCGATACCTTGCGCATGGGCGGACCTGCAGGCAAAACCACATACCGGCGTGGCTGGCATCGATTTCGAGAGCCAGGTGGGTTATGACGTCGGTTACAATGACAACGTGACCTGGCAACGCTACGGCGGCAACGAAATCGCTTCCTCCTGGCAGGGTATTAAGCCGATTTTTAAAGCGATCGGCGAGCGCTATGAAGACCGCTATTTACTGATGTACTCGGGCGATTACCGCCGCTACGCCAGCGATAGCGCTGATAACCGTGATAACCATTTTTTTATGTTTAACGGTAAGTGGCGCTTCGGCAGTATGCATGGCCTGTCGTTGGATCTTGATGAAACGTTCGGCCATGAAGAGCGCGGCCGCGATACCACCGAGGGGTTTCTGCCCGAGCAGTTCAAAGAGTTTGGCATTAATAAACCCATCGCCACGCGCTTCTTTAACAGTGAACTACGCTATAGCTACGGGGCGCCGGAAGGGCGCGGCAAAGCAGAAGTTGCGCTGATGCATAAACAGCTGCGCTTTCGCAATCTTGACAGCATTGAGGACGCCAGCGCCGACTTTCATTACTACATGCACGATCAGGAGTGGCATGAAAACAGCCTGGTCGCCGAGCTTTTTGATCAAAAAGCCAAAACGCTGCGCTACCGCTACAGTTTTATTACCAACCAGCGTCGCTATGAGCTCAACCCGTTAAAAGACAGTAATGAATACTATCTGCTGATGGGTATGAAAAACCGCCTTTCCGGCAAGACCGAGATCAACGGCAACGTCGCATGGCTGTATAAAGATTTTATCCATAACCCCGACTCACAGGGGTTCAACGGCCTGAACTGGGATATTAATGCCGACTGGAAACCGCTTGAACAGATAAAACTCAACTTACACAGTTCACAACGGATAAAAGATCCCACCGACTCCGGCGGCTATATTCTGGTATCCAATTTTGGCCTGGGCTACGAGCACCACTGGCTGGTCGACAGATTCTCCACCCTGGTTGATTACTCTTATATTACAGAGGATTACAAGCACCAGACCAACGGACGTAAAGATCGATCAAACCTCGTATCGCTGACCTTCAACTACGACTATCGACCATCCGTTAATTTTCAGCTGAAGCTGCAATGGAACACGATGCATTCGAATAAAGAAAAAGATGCCTTTTATATTGGGCCAGACTATGACCATGAGGTCGAGCGCACGCTGGGCTACAACGACTCGGCCATTATTTTTATGACGCAGGTACAAATATGATCCTTAGCTATGGAAAACGGGCGGCGATTTCTCTTCTGGCGCTATGGCTGGCGGCCTGTTCGGCGCCGCCGCAGACGATCCGAACGCCGCCGGATGCCGTTTATCATCTGGACCAGGGGGATGAGATCAATATCGCGGTTTCCGGCGAGCAGGATCTCACTATGCGCGTAAAAATCGATAATAGCGGCAGCGTTGATTATCCTTATATAGGCTCCCTGATGCTGAAAGGAAAAACGCCCGAACAGGTCGGCAATGAAATTGCCGATAAGCTGCGCGGAAGCTATCTGCAGGCGCCAATGGTCACCGTGAGCATTGCCGAATACCGTAAAATTTATCTGTTAGGCGAAGTCAAAAAACCGGACGGCTACGCCTGGGAGCCCGGCTTAACGGCGGAAAAAGCCATTGCGCTGGCCGGAGGGTTCACCGACCGCGCCGATCGCCATGACATCCGCATTCGCCAGTTTCGCAGCGGTAAACTGCTGGAAAACGTCGCCGCCGACTCCGCCGTACAGGCCGGAGATACCATCATCATTGGCATGAGTTTCTTCTGATATGGCTATTTCATTAGTTGAAAATGGAAAGAAGAAAGAAGGCTTTATCGACTTCACGCCTTATTTCAACAAAATCAAGCACAAGCTGATTTGGTGCCTGGTGGTGGTCGTGGTGGCTGCGGCGGCGTCGTGGATCCTGACGCGCTTTATGTCATCCAGCTATACCGCAACCGCAACGGTGCTGTTTAAAGCGCAGTCGCAGGATGTAACCCCCCTGCCGCGGCTGGAAAACTACGATTCCACCCGCAGCGATTACTATGAAACCAAATACGCGCTGATGGGCTCCCGCGTGGTACTGGAAGCCGCAGTGAAAGCGCTAAAGCTGGATCAGGACCCGGAATTTAACGGCGGGGATAAGCTTGATGAGGCCGCGCGCGTCAATAATGCCGTGCGCTCCCTGCAAAAAAACCTGACCATCTCCGGCGTGCGCACCACGCAGCTGGTATCCGTTTCGATGGAGGCGAAATCGCCGCAAAAAGCCGCCGATATTGCCAACGGCGTGGCGCAGGCCTTTATCGATTACAGCCTGGCGCAGAAGCAGAAAATCTTACTTCAGGCTCAGGGCTGGAACGAAAAAATGATGGACGATCTGCGCAATAAACTCGATCGCCAGAAAGCCGATATCGATGATTTTCTCAAACAGAACGGTCTGCTGACTTTTCGCAGCATGGATGGCTACGAAACCGAGCGCCTGGGGATCGTGATTAACCATCTGGCTGACGCGACCCAGCGCCGTTTGAAAGCGCAAACGGTATGGGACAAAGTGCGCCGCCAGCAGGGAAAAGCGCCGGAAGCGATCATCTCACTGCCGGAAATTTCCGGTCATCCGCAGATTCAGGATCTGCGGATCGCGCTGATCCAGACGCGACGTAACTTATCGGAAGCGGCAAAACACTATGGTCCTAAGCATCCGAAATACCTCCAGGCTCAGGCCCAGCTGCAGGTCGTTAACGGACAAATAGGCCAGGTGCTGGGTGAACTGCTCAATGGGTTACGTCAGCAGTATCAGATTGCGCTGGACGATGAGCAGCACTATCAGCAGATGCTCAACGATCAGAAAGCCGACTTCCAGGCGCTGGGCGCTAAGCGCGATAAATACAACACCATGATGACCGCGCTGAACAAAACCGAAGAGCTGTATAAATCGCTGTATCAGCGGGCGAACGAGCAGAAGCTCTCCGAGAGCTTTTCGGTTCCTGATGAAGTGATCTACGATGCCGCCGTGCCGCCAAATCAACCGTCTAAACCGCAGCGCGGTCTGCTTATCGTGATGGCGACCCTGATGGCGCTGGCGCTGTACATTATGTACCTGATTGTCAGCACCGCGCTGGATAAAACGGTCAACAGCATCAGCGAACTTAAAGCTAAAACGGGCCTTGATGCCAGCGGTGAATTCCCGCAATTGCCTCAGGCGAACAGCGCGAAGCTAACGTTCCAGAACCTGCTGTATGCCGACATGATCCACAGCCTGCGCCTGGCGCTGCTCGGTCAGAATAATCATGGCGGGATGATACTGGTGACCTCGGCGCAGGCCGATGCCGGCAGCAGCCTGATTGCCGAAATGCTGGCGTGGTCCGCCGCTAAGTCAGGTAAAACGCTGCTCATTGATGTGGACTACCTGGCAAGCGATGGGCTCTCCGCGCGCTATCCGCAGCATAAAACGGGCTTTAGCGAGCGTCTTGCTGACCGCAGCGCCGCGCCTCAGGCGGTGGTCCCCCTGGCCGACACGCTTGATTTTATGCCCCGAGGCGAGCTGAGCGACTCCGCGCTGCTGCTGTTCACCTCTGAGCGGCTCCCGGCGCTGCTGACGACGCTGCGGCAGACCTACGATTATCTGATTATTAATGCGCCTTCGCTCGGGCTGGCGCAGGACGCCCTGCTGCTGGCGCCGCACGTCGATATTACCCTGCTGGCGATCAACGCTGGCGAGCAGGCGTCGCGCATTCGCGACGCGCAGAATCGTCTGCAAACCGCCGCGCCTACGCCAGTCGCCACCATGCTTAACCGGGTTCAAGAAGAGAATCTGGAGACTCAGGAAGGCAAACGCCTGCCCGAGCGCGGCATGGGCGAACTGATTTCACCGAAGTAGCGATTATGAATTTAATTAAGAGTATTTCTTCAATCGCCAGCTCCTCGGTTCTTTCGCAGGCGATCGGCGCATTTTCCGTGTGGCTGATTTCCCATCGCTACGGCATGGCGGAAGTCGGACACTATGCGATGATCTACAGCAACGTGCTGATTGGCGCTCAGGTTTGCACCTTTGCGTCGCAGCTGCTGATCCCGCGCCAGGAGGAGCATGAGCTGGGGCAGAACGTAGTGTTTTGCCTGCTACAAAGCCTGATTCTGGCGCTGCCCTGGGCGGTCATCACCGGGCTGATTTTCCATCTCAATATTGCGTTTCTCTATCTGCTCACCTTCGGCTATGCGCTGGTTTTGATTGCCGAGAACCTCTCGCTGCGCGGCGGCAACTATCAGTTTCTGACCTTTCAGCGCATCGCCGTGTCGCTGGTCGTAGCGATAGCCCTGCTGGCGATGCCGAATACCACGCTGTTCTATATCGCCTGGATGGCCGGTATTTTGCTGCTGCTCAGCCTCTGTCTGCTGCGCTTGTTCCGCTTCAGGACCCTGACGCCAGCGCATTTTTCTCCGCGCGCGAACGCTCTTTTTGCGCGTCAGCACTGGCAGCATCTCAGTCGCGTCGGCAGCGCGGAAGTGCTGGCGATGGCCAGCAATAACCTGCCGACGATGTTGATAAATGTCTGGTTTTCACCGCTGGTCGCGGGCTATTTCTCGGTGGTAAGCCGCTTCTGTTTATCTCCGGTGATGATTGTCGGTAACGCGGTGCGCAACTCCATCTTTTCAAAATGGTCGATGGATTTTCGCAACAGCACCTTTAACTATCCGGAGTACAAAAAGATTCGCCTGCTGCTGATGGCCGCGGCGCTGATCTGTATCCTTGGGATCTGGATTTTCTATCCGCTGGTTATGCGCCTCGGCTTTAGCCAGGAGTGGCTCAATTCCATTCCGACCTCACGCTATATGTTGCCCTATCTGTTCGCCGCGCTGGCCGTCAGTCCGCTGACCGTTATTGAGCTTATCTTTGGTTCTAAACGCTATTTTTTACGTATTCAGATAGAGCAGTTGCTAATCATCGCCGTCGCTTTTGTCGTTCTGCCTAAGTTGGGCCAGAGCTATGAGATAGCCCTGCTGACGTTCTCTCTTCTGACCAGCATTCGCTATCTGTTCATCCTGCTGAAAATGAACAAACGGGCGCTACAGCTCTCCCGGCAGGAGCAGAAAATATGCAGCTAAATACCGGCCGCTATCTGGAGGCATTCGCGCTGACGACCATCGTCTTCTGCGGCACGATTCAGTATTTCACCGGCGTGGCAGCCGTACTGTGGCTTCCTTTTTTCATGGTGCTGGTGATGGTGGTTCTGCTGATGATGCAAAGCCGGGCGCAGCCGCTGGCGCTTAGCGCGCGCGAGAAGGTGGTGCTGGCGCTGTACCTGACTTTTATCATCCTCAGCCTCTGCGCCACGGTTTTACAATCCGGCATCGTCACCGCTATCGTCGGCTTTAAAAACGAACTGGCTCTGTCGCTGGTGATGTTTTGCATGCTGCTCGGCATGTTTCGCGAGTCGCAGCTGCATCGCCTGACACAGCTTTTTTACTGGCTATTCTACGTCCAGTTCCCGCTGGCTATCTATCAGGTGCTGGTAGTGGTGCCAAAACGCGTGGCGCTACGCGGTGAGGATGAAAAGTGGGATTCGGTGGTCGGCACGTTTGGCGGCGACCCGATGGGCGGCGGCAATACCGCAGCAATGGGGATGTTCTGCCTGCTGATTATGCTGCTGAAGGTGTCCGAATTTAAGCACGGTATCTGCTCGTTCAAGTCGATGGCGGCGCATATCGTGCTGGCCTTTTTCCTCTGCGTGGTCGGCGAGGTAAAATTCGTGATTCTGCTGTCGCCGTTCTTACTGGCGCTGCTGTGGATCATGCCCGCTTACGTTAGCGGTATCAGTAAAGTCACCCTGCGCTCATTGATGATTATCGCCGCCGGCATGGTGGTATTAATTTTTGCCGCTATCACTATTCTGGCGTCCAACTACTCGTCGGCCTTCGGCGGAGATCCGACAAAAAGCGCGCTCTCGGTATTTATCGATTCCCTCGGCTATATCTTTGATACCAACTACATTATGGAAAGCGGCGAGCTCGGCCGATTTACCACTATTTTCTTCTGGCTCCAGCATAACGAACTTTTTGGCCCCGGCGGAATGCTGTTTGGTTACGGTCTGAACGCCACCAACAGCGGCAGTACCGTCTCCCCCGGCTATATTGGCGCCTGGTATCACCTTATTCTCGATTCCACCGCGCTGAGCATGCTGCTGTGGGAAGTCGGTATTATCGGCGTGATCTTATTTATCGCCATGATTGCTTCTATTCTCGTCGGTATGCGGCCGAAAGAGACCTTTTCCCGCTACGATCTTAAACGTGAAGATTTACAGCTGCTCAGCTCCGCGCCTGCATTTTACGTCTTTGCCATTGGCTGTTTGCTCAGTCTTCCCTACAGCCAGATCCTGATGATCATTCCCATGCTACAGTTTTTATTATGGCTGGCCCTCGGGGCGCTTATTGTCATTCATCGTTCTGTCCGTCTGAATTCCGGTACCCAATATGAATAAAACGCCATCAATTACCGTCAGCATTAAAACCCTCAACGAAGCGCAGGGTATTGAAAAAACGATCGACAGCGTCCGCAAGCAATTGCAGCCTTATCCGCATCAAATTATCGTCGCCGATAGCCTGTCCACCGACAATACCCGGGAGCTGGCCGTCGCCAAAGACGCGATGGTGGTCTGCCTCGATAACGCGAAAGATCGCTGCTGCGGCGTGGGTCATCAGCTGGGCTGGTTGTTCAGCGAAGGGGATTACCTGCTGCTGCTGGATGGCGATATGGAGCTGGAGCCGGGTTTTCTCGACACCGCTGTGGCTTTTCTCGAAACGCATCCCGAGTATGCCGGCGTGGCGGGCAGCGTCGAGATGGATGACGCCGCTAACTATGAGTTTAAATCGCGCAAGCAGCGTCTGCATCTTATCTATCCGCAGGGCGATACCGATCATCTTGGCGGCGGCGGGCTCTATCGCCGTTCAGCAATCGAGAAAATAGGCTATCTGACTAATCTGAACCTTCACGGTTATGAAGAAGCTGAACTGGGGATCCGTTTGCAGGCCGCGGGCTATAAGCTCCATCGTCTTGCCGCACCCTATTTTAGCCATGCATCCTATACCATGCCGACCTTCAAAATGCTGGCCTATCGCTGGAAGAACGGCTTTTTATGGGCGCCGGGTGAACTATTACGCAACTGCTGGGGAAAAAAGCATTTCCCCGCCGCGCTTAAGATTGTTCGCAACGAACTGATATTCACGCTGTATATCCTGATATTGATTATTTGCCTGCTGACGTTCAATCCCGGAGTGATTATCATCGCCCTGCTTCCGCTGCTGGCGTTTATCGCGCTGAAGGCGATTAAAAATAAATCGCTGCGCGACGGCGTCCAGAGCGTGATCAATTTATCGTTATTTTCCGCAGGCATGGTGCGAGGCGTCATTAACCCCGTTCGCGATCCGCTGAAACAGCCCGCCGTGACCGTCTCTAACCCAAAACATATCCAGACAGAACATGAAAATATTATTCGTTAATAAATTCTTCTTTATTAAGGGCGGAGCGGAAACCGTTTTTTTTCAGGAACGAGACGCCATGCTGCAAGCCGGCTATCAGGTTGTCGACTTCAGCATGCAGCATGCGGAAAATAAGCCTTCGCCCTGGGAGAATTTCTTCGTACATAACGTGGATTATCATCAAAGCCATGGCCTGACGGGTAAGCTCAAAGCGGGTATCGATTTTATCTACAACGCCGAGGCCTGCAATAAACTCAATACGCTGCTGCTGGAACAGCGCCCGGATATTGTGCACTTTCACAATATCTATCATCAGCTGACGCCCGCATTGATTGGCGTCGCTAAACGCTTTGGCTGCAAAACGGTACTGACGGCGCACGATTATAAAATCGTTTGTCCATCTTACACCATGCTGCGCGATGGCCACGTCTGCGATGACTGTCTTACCGGTTCGGTGAGCAATGCCTTTCGCCATCGCTGCCAGCAGGGAGACACCTTTAAAAGCCTGCTGCTCTCGCTTGAGGCCTACTGGCAAAAGTTCGCGCAAAATTACGCCATGCTCGATTGCATTATCGCTCCCAGCGAATTTATGCGTCAGACGCTGCTGCGTAAATTACCCAGGTCGCGGATCGATGTGATCGTCAACGGTATTGATGCCAGCACCACGGTCCCGGGCGATACTGCGGGGGATTATTTCCTCTATATCGGCCGCTTGAGCCGTGAGAAAGGCGTGGCTACCCTGGCGCTGGCGCAGCAAAAAATGCAGCAGTCCATGCCGCTGAAAATCGTCGGCGATGGCCCTCTCGGCAGCGACCTGCGCGCCCGCTTTAGCGGTCCGGAATTTCTCGGCTATATGCGCCATGGAGAAGCGCTCAACGCGCTGATTCGCGGCGCGCGAGCGGTGATCGTCCCTTCCGAATATTATGAAAACTGCTCGATGTCGGTGCTGGAGGCGATGGCGTTCGGCCGCCCCGTCGTCGGCGGCAATATCGGCGGTATTCCGGAGCAGATTCGCGATGGCATTGATGGCTATCTGGTGGAACCTGGAGATGCCGACGCGCTGGCGCGCATCATGGATAGCCTGGCCGCCAATCCTCAGCAGGCGCGTGAAATGGGCATTAACGCACGCCAGCGGTTAGAGGATAAATACGATCTCGCCCGGCATATGCAGGTTCTGCAGGAACTCTATCAGCAGCTTGTGGGGGAAGCGAAATGAAGCTTAAAGTGACGGTGCTCGGCACCCGCGGTATACCGAACGTCCAGGGCGGCGTGGAGACCCATTGCCAGAATTTGTATCCCGAAATCTATCAACAGAATCATGCTGATATCTGCGTCATTGCCCGCTCGCCGTACGTCGACTACCGCCGTAGCGAATATAAAGGCGTACAGCTGAAAAGCCTGTGGGCGCCCAAAAGCCGCAAGTTCGAAGCCATTATTCACTCTACGCTGGCCGCCTTCAGTACCCTGTTCGACGGTTCAAATGTCGTGCACGTTCACGCGGTCGGGCCTGGCCTGGTGGTCCCGCTGCTGCGCCTGCTCGGCAAACGCGTCGTTTTTACCCACCACGGCCCGGACTATGACCGGCAGAAGTGGGGGAAAATGGCGAAGGAGATGCTGCGCCTCGGTGAAAAATGGGCGGTGAAATATGCCAACGAGGTCATTGTTATCTCGGAAGTGATTAATACGTTGATTCAGACCAAACATGGTCGTTATAACGCGAACGTGATCTATAACGGCGTGCGCCAGTCGCAGCTTCCCGCCGAAGAGGCCCGGCAGGCCACGTTGGATCAGTACTCTCTCAAAGCCGGGCAATACGTTGTCGCCGTCGCCCGCTTTGTTGAAGAAAAAGGGCTGCACGATCTGATTGCCGCCCACAAAGCCGCCAACTGCTCGCAGCCGCTGGTGCTGATTGGCGATGCCGATCATCCGGATGAGTATAGCGAGCGGCTGAAGAAACAGGCGGCCGCTACCCCGGGGGTGATCATGACCGGTTTTATTAGCGGCGATCCGTTGCATACCCTGTTCTCACAGGCCGGGCTTTTTGTTCTACCGTCTTACCATGAAGGGCTGCCTATTGCCCTGCTGGAGGCCATGTCCTGGTCACTGCCGGTTATCGTCAGCGATATCCCCGCTAACCTGGAGATTGGCCTGCCTGCCGGGGACTATTTCCCGGCAGGTGATGTCGCCGCGCTGGCGCAAAAGTTGCAGTCCTGGAGCGGCGAGGAGACCGTGGATTACAGCCAGTTAATGCCCAAATACCGCTGGCCGGACATTGCAGCGAAAACGGCTCAGGTCTATCAGCGATTAACGAATAAGAGTCAACCGTGACAAAATCAACATCCGACCTGGTCATCGAGCGCTTTTATTCCGCGCTTGACCCGGAAACAGAAGCCTCATTAACGCCGGAGCAGAAACGCGGTATCGAACAGGCGCTGGTGAGATCGAGCCTGGCGTCGCGCCATCGTATCGACTTTCGCCATAGCTTTCCGTTTCTGCATCGTCGCTATTTTGTAGTCTTTTTATGCGGTCGCGATCTGCGCAAAATTCCGCGAGAAAGCACGCTGCTCGGGCGTATATTTTCCACCCTGGCGATTACGTTTGCCGTACTGTTTGCCATTCTTGCCGTGCTGCTGGCGCTCTATATGCTTAAATCTGCGCTGGGTATCGATGTGTTTAAGAACTTCCACGTGGGTATCTGGACGTGGTTTGTAAACCTCCACGATAAAGTGAATTAACGATGAGCTCTTTTTCACTGCGCCGCGCCGCGCTGCTTTTGGCGCTACTGCTGGCCGGAGCCATACCCTCTGCAGCGGTACTGGCTGAACGTACGGTTGTCACCCCGCCGGCCTTCACCGGTCTGTTAACGAATCCTGGGATCGGCGTGGCCAGTTTCCACGATGGTTATGGTCAGAAGCCCTCTCTGAAAGAGTATCCGGACACCGGATTTGAATACGATCGCTTTTACTGGAGCGATCTGGAGCCTGAAGAAGGCGTCTATAATTTTGCGCCGATCGATCATGCCTTCAGCGTCGCCGCCCAACATCAGCCGGCAATGAACGTCGGATTACGTTTCATGGCGCTCGATGAGCCACAATCAGGCTCGAAAATCCCCGCCTGGCTTATCGCCAAAGGCATTCAGGGACAATGGGTCGAAAATGGCAAAACCTTTGTCCCGGATCTCAGCGATCCGACTTTTATCGCCTATGCGCAAAAGCTGCTTAACGCCCTCGGCGCGCGTTATGACGGCAATCCTGAACTGGCGTTTGTCGATATCGGCATGGTGGGTTCATGGGGCGAATGGCATAACTCCAATTTCCCTGACGTCGCGCCGTTGATGGAAAAGTACACTCCGCAACAGCTCAATCGCTACGTTGATATGCACTTCAGCAGTTTCCCGAAAACGCCCAAAATTATGTTAGTCAGCGGCGGCGACTCGCTGGCCTGGGCCAGCCAAAAAGGCGCCGGATGGCGCGCGGACTGCTGGGGAGACTGGCATAACTTTTCCCCGGAGTGGAGCCATATGCGCGATGACTATCCTCAACGCCTGGCCGCAGCGCAGACGGCGTGGGCCGGTTTTAACACTGGCTGGCAGCACGCTCCCGTTAGTCTTGAAATTTGCGGTTATATGGCGGAGTGGGAAAGCGTTCAGCACTATACCCGCGAGGAGGTTCAGGCCAGCTTTGACTGGGCATTAGCGCAGCACGCCAGTACCCTGAATCTGAAATCGCGTCCGGTACCGGCCGCCTATCGCGATATCGTTGATAACGCATTATTGCGTATCGGCTATCGCTACCGGGTGAGCCGGCTGGAATTTGATACGCCCGTGCGTAGCGGCACTCCGCTTACGCTGAATGTTACCTGGCGTAACGACGGCGTCGCTCCAGCCTATCTCCCGTGGCTTGTACAGTGGCGAATAGTTAATGATGCGGGCGCGACGATGACGCAAGTCCGTACGTCGGACGATGTTCGCCAGTGGCTGCCCGGCGACCATCAAAGCAACGTCACGCTGCCGCTGCCTGCGGGCCTGCCTGACGGCCAGTACCGCCTGGAAGCGGCGCTGACCAACCATCAAAATCTACCGCGTATACAACTTGCTAACGAAGGTCAAACCGGTGACGGATGGTATTCACTGGCTTCGTTTAACCTTAAGGAATAACCATGTTTGAGGCTATCAGGCTGGTCGGCCGGGAAATCAAATCCTGCGGCGGCATTAAAGCGAAAATCGCGCTTCTGCTCTATCGTCTGGCAACGCTCTATCGCAGTCGTAACCCGCTGTGGAAGATCTGCGCAATTCCGTTCGTTATTCTCAATATCGTGATTAACGAGTGTTTATTTTGCATTGAGCTGCCGTGGCGAGCGCGCATTGGATATGGGCTGAAGCTGTTTCATCCGCACTGCATCGTTATTAATCGGGGAACGATCATCGGCCAAAATTGTACTCTGCGCCAGGGGGTCACTATTGGCAGCGTAACCGATAGCCAGGGTCAGGAAGGCAACAGCCCGCGAATCGGCGATAACGTAGAATTTGGCGCCCACGCCGTGGTGATCGGCGCGGTCACGCTGGGCGATAACGTCAAAGTCGGGGCAGGCACGGTAGTGACCAAAGATCTGGCCGCAGGCATGATTGCCGTCGGTCAACCCTATCGGGTATTAAACGGCAATTAGTGTGGGTTTGCCTGGGGACAAAACCCACGCTGGTAGAAACGCGGGTTTTATTGCTAGCCGGATGGCAACAGAAGGTTGACTCTTAGGCTCTCAGCTTAACCGGCTCGCTAAAATCATCAGCAGGTTCCAGCTTAAGGTTAAACGTTGCCAATAGCGCTTCGGCTCGTTGGTGAAAATCGCGCAGCGTCTTTTCGAGCTTTTCGGTGACTTCAGGATCGTCAATCGCGACCGGACGCCAGTCGCCTTCTTTATCGAATAATCCAAACTGGTAGCTATAGGTGAAGCGCGATGCCTGCGCTTCCATCTCCATCCACCATCCCCAGAACTCGCGTTTTTCAGGCGCCGGTTTTACGTTGACGCAAACTGCCAGGCAATCGAAAAAGAAGCGGTTGTCTTCACATTGCTCCTCACGGATGTAAGGGCCTAGCGCCGTGAATTTCTTAATCAGCTTACTCTTTAGGTGTCCACTCGGTAACGTCATTGCAATCTCCTTTGGTGATGCCATGACGTTACCAAATCGATAGAATTTAGCAATATATTAACTAAATCTATGGCTAATCCAGCGGGCGATCTGCCGCAGGGCGTGATCGAAATTGCGATAAACCGGATTGAACGGGATCTCCAGCAGCTTGCCGTCGGATGAGGATGAAGTGATCAATCGCGACTCCTCTTCGGGGCTGAACGGATCGTCTTTCCAGAAGCCCGAAAGCATCGGCGTAGGGCAGCGGCGCCCCAGCAGTCCCTGAACCTTCAGGGAGTAGCGGTTAAGCTCCACGCGCAGCGCTTCGTCGGAAGCATCGTGCATTCCCAGACGCGAAGCCAGAACGTCAAGATACATTTCCGGCACCCGTCCCTGATGCAGCGGATCCACCAGCAGGCCGTGCACCACCGGGCCCAGGCAGGCAACCGCCTTCAGGCGCTGGGATTCCAGATAGCCCAGCCGTACGGCAATGTTGGCGCCAAAACGGAAACCAAAGGCGGCCACGCGGGTATGATCGACCCATGGCACATTGGCCAGATGCTGCAGCACATACTGGTGCAGCATACTGGTATCCTGGGTCAGCTTGCATTTTGACGAGAAACCAATTGAAGGCATATCCACGGTCAGCATAGCGATGCCCAATGGCGCAAAATAGTTCTCATACAGGTTGTAATAATCGGTCTGGAGCGCGTCAAGGCCGCCGCACATCAGCACCGTCGGGAACGGCCCCTCGCCTGGCGGCATATGCAGGAACCCGGTGATCGGCGCCGCGCCAGGGATGGAAAACTCCAGCTCGCGCAGCTTGCCGGGCAGCCGCTGAGCCGCCTCTTCGTAAGCCCGGTATGCCAGCACCTGCGCCTGTTCCGCCAGCTCATCGCCTTTAATGTGCGGATAGGCGGCAATGCTGTACAGGTTTGCCGCATGCAGCCAGTGGCGGCCGCTGATGAGCAGATCCTCTTCCTGGCCGGCCTTTTGCTGCCAGTCCATCGCCTGTTTCGCCCATTCAAAGATCCAGTTGCCGCCGCGATAGCCGACAACCGTATCGTAAAGCTCCGGATCGGTTCGCTCCGCATCGCTCATGACGATGCGCGCCTGCACGTCGAGGATTTCCTGCGGCGTCACGCCACGCCAGATCCACATCAGGCGATTAATCAATCGATACCAGTGATCAACGTTATTGCCGCTGAGCGCGGACTGGATCGGTTGCTGCGCTCCGGTATTGAACCGGCGCACCAGCGTAGAGGTTTCCGGATGTTTGAATCGGGGTTTAAACAGCGTTTCGCTAAGGTTAGCCTGGGACATGTGCAGCCTCCATCATGTTGCCACTGAAGCTATTGTAACCTGCGCAAGGGTAAAAAAAACCACGCCCGGCAAAACCGGGCGTGGTAATTAGCATTTATGCGGGAAATTAACGGCCTGCGATAGGCGGTACGAACACCACGCCCATATCCCACGGCTGTTCAATCCAGGTATCCTGCGGAATATCAATAACATAATCGTCAACCAGCGGACGGCCGGCCGGTTTTGCGAAAATAGTGACAAAATGCGCTTTAGGATACATTTCGCGGATAGCAACGGCGGTACCGCCGGTATCGACCAGGTCATCGATAACGATGAAGCCTTCGCCGTCGCCTTCTGCACGTTTCAGAACCGTCAGCTCACGCTGGTTATCGTGGTCGTAGCTTGAGATGCAAACGGTGTCAACATGACGAATACCCAGTTCACGCGCCAGTAGTGCTCCCGGTACCAGACCGCCGCGGCTAACGGCAATAATGCCTTTCCACTGTTCAACCGGCAGCAGGCGGGTTGCCAGCTTGCGGGCGTGAATCTGCAACATGTCCCAGGTGACGACGTATTTTTCGCTCATGTGAAGTGTCCCAGCCTGTGTAATACGGCTTAAATAATGTTCGAGGGGGAAAATGGTTGCGCGAGATTATAGAGATCTGACGCGCTAAAAACCAGCGTTAAGCGGCCACGACGACTCTTTTTACGTGGTTTACACTACCAGAGCACGCGGAAAGTGGTATTCTCAACCCCATCGCGCAAGCCCGGGCTTGTAGTGTATTTGATTGCTAACCCTCGATCTGCAAACGACTTTTGCAGATGATTGTAAGGAGACTCATCGTGTCTGAACTGTCTCAATTATCCCCTCAGCCGCTGTGGGATATTTTTGCCAAAATCTGCTCTATTCCCCACCCGTCCTATCACGAAGAACAGCTCGCTGAGCACATTATGGGCTGGGCAAAAGAAAAAGGCTTACACGCGGAACGCGACCAGGTTGGCAACATTCTGATTCGTAAAGGCGCCACTGCCGGTATGGAAAACCGCAAACCGGTAGTGCTGCAGGCGCACCTCGATATGGTGCCGCAGAAAAATAACGATACCGTTCACGACTTCACTCAGGACCCGATTCAACCGTACATCGACGGCGAGTGGGTCAAAGCGCGCGGCACGACTCTGGGCGCCGATAACGGTATCGGCATGGCTTCCGCGCTGGCGGTGCTGGCTGACGACAACGTTGTTCATGGCCCGCTGGAAGTGCTGCTGACCATGACGGAAGAAGCCGGTATGGACGGCGCCTTTGGCCTGCAGCCCAACTGGCTGCAGGCGGATATCCTGATCAACACCGACTCCGAAGAAGAGGGTGAAATTTACATGGGCTGCGCGGGTGGGATCGACTTCACCTCTGACCTGGCGCTGACCCGTGAAGCCGTTCCGGCCGGTTTCCAGAGCTTTAAGCTGACCCTTAAAGGGCTGAAAGGCGGCCACTCCGGCGGCGAGATCCACGTCGGTTTAGGCAATGCGAACAAACTGCTGGCACGCTTCCTGGCGGGCCATGCTGAAGAGCTCGATCTGCGCCTGGTCGATTTCAATGGCGGCACCCTGCGCAACGCCATCCCGCGCGAAGCGTTCGCGACGGTAGCCGTAGCCGCGGACAAAGCGGAAACGCTGAAAGCGCGAGCGAATGAGTACCAGGAGATCCTGAAAAACGAGCTGGCGGCTAAAGAGAAAAATCTCGCTGTGCTGCTGGAGTCGGCGGAAAATGACCAGCCTGCGCTGACGACTCAATCTCGTGATACCTTTGTGCGCCTGCTTAACGCCACGCCGAACGGCGTCATCCGCAACTCTGACGTGGCAAAAGGGGTGGTGGAAACCTCTCTGAACGTCGGCGTGGTGACCATGACCAGCGACAACGTGCAGATTCACTGCCTGATTCGTTCGCTGATTGACAGCGGTAAAGATTACGTCGTGAGCATGCTGGACTCTCTGGGCAAGCTGGCCGGTGCGAAAACCGAAGCCAAAGGCGCCTATCCAGGCTGGCAGCCGGACGCCAACTCTCCGGTGATGCATCTGGTACGTGAAACCTATCAGCGTCTGTTCAACAAAACGCCGAATATCCAGATTATCCACGCGGGCCTGGAGTGCGGTCTGTTCAAGAAACCGTATCCGGAACTGGATATGGTTTCCATCGGGCCAACCATTACTGGCCCTCACTCTCCGGATGAACAGGTGCATATCGAAAGCGTGGGCCAGTACTGGACGCTGCTGACTGAGCTGCTGAAATCCATTCCGGCGAAGTAAGACAACAAAGGCCCACTCCTCAGGAAGTGGGCCTTTTCTTTATAACGACTCGCTCATTAACGCCCGCTAAACGTTCGCAGCGGATTACCGCGCTCAATCTGATGATGGAACATTCTCCGCTCAGACTTCAACGCCGCACTCTCATTCTGCCGCTGCTGTTCCAGCTTCCAGGCAATCAGCAGACGCGCCAGCCGTTTGTTCGCATGCTGACTCCGCTCCGACTGCACCTTTACGCTGATGCCGCTTGCCGTATGAATGGCGCGCACCGCGGAATCGGTCTTGTTCACGTGCTGCCCGCCAGGCCCGGAAGCGCGCAGCGTTTCAAAACGGATCTCGCTGGAGAGCATCTGTTCATCGCAGGAAAAGCGCCCTACGCCAACATACCAGTTTTTGCGCCCGTGATGCGGCCTGAACGGACTGGAAAAGACCCATTGCAAAGTGCCGCACCAGCTTTCGCTGAAAGCAAACGCGCCGTCGCCATTCAGCGAAAGCAGAACAGAACGCAGGGTGCCGGCATGACGTCCTGGCTCACTTTCCAGCAGCGTCAGGGAAAGCCGCCGCTCTGCGGCTTCCTTTATGAGCCGCTCCAACGTCAGTTTCACCGCCAGACAGCATTCATCCGGCCCCTGAGCGGAAGAGAGTTGCAATAAAATCATGCGCTTTTCCCTCCGCTGGTTTTCAGCGTCAGCAGCGGACGCAGACGGGCGATCGGTTCGACCAGTCCGGCCTGCACCAGACAGTTAAGTACGCTTTCCACGGATTTATACGCCTGCGGCGCTTCTTCATAGATCAGCTGACGATCGCGGCAGATCACCCTGCTTCCCAGCTCGGTGCGCGCCAGCTGAGCCGGCGTATATTTGCCGGACAGACGCCCTTTGCATTCGGTTCGCATCCATTTCCGCCCGGCGCCATGCGCCAGCGAATGCAGGGTCTCCTCGCGGGTAACAGGCTGCACCAGCCAGCTGTGGTCGCCGCGAGAGCCCGGGATTATCACCAGGCCCCGGTCGTCCGGCGTAGCCCCTTTGCGATGCAGCCAACCCTGCTGCCCGTCAACAGAACAGGACTCGACAAAGTTATGCGCGATATCCAGTACGCTCCGTCCGTCGGCCCGTATCTGTTGCAGGATGCGGGTGGCAATCAGATGACGATTCACGCGGGCAAAAGCCAGCGCATCATCATGTTCTGCCAGATAATCCCGAGCCGCAGCGCTACCTTCCGCCAGGCCATCGTGCGAAAAGGCCGCAATATGGCGCTGCAGTATGGATTGCCCGAGGCCGCGCGATCCGCTGTGCGCCAGCAGCAGCAGGCGCTGAGCATCAAGGCCGGCCTGCTGGAAACGGTCGTTATCCACAACCTGCTCCACCTGCTGCAGTTCAGCGAAATGGTTACCGCCGCCAATTGATCCCAGGGCGCTGCGCCAGGGATGGGTCAACAAATTTTCCGGCAGATGCTCGTCCAGCCAGCTTGCTTGCGCAACGTCCCCCATAGCGGACAGTTTCTTCTCAAACTTATCCGCATTGTATTTTCGCGCGAGGATATCCGTTTGCCACAGCGCCATGCCGCAGCCGATATCGTTACCCACCAGTGCCGGGTAGAGATGGCCCAGCGAGAAGAAGACTGCGCCGATGGGATAGCCGCGCCCGGGATGTAAGTCTGGCATTCCCACCACGCGCTGCATGTGGGGTAAATTTGCCGTCGAGTGTAATTGTTGGATCGCTAAACCTTCGATCCACAGATCGTCTGAACGAATATAAGAAATAGATTCAGACGTATAATGAACATTATTGCCCATATACCAATCCATATTAAAAAATAAATAAAGGATGTGGCAGACATTACCAGGGCAAAAAGAGAGTTATTCCTGGGAAGGCCTGCAAAGTGCGTTCTGGAAATCTGTATTCATGGTGAACCTCCTTTGCAGTTAATAAATAGGTGAAAGTGCGCGTATAGTAATCAGGCGTTAAATCTATTGCAAGCCGATTTGCCGCCGCATCAAATAATTAAGAAATCGTTCACCCCGCGCCTCCACTTCCTGTGGCTGAATAACCGTGAAGCCATGACGCGCAAAAAAGGGCTTTGCCGTAATACTGGCCTCTACCGTGAAAATGCGTTCAGGCAGCTGCATCAGTAGTGTATTAAGCAACTCGCCGGCGATTCCCTGACGACTAAAATCGGGAGAAACGAAGAGTAAATCGATATAGTCATCTACGGCAGTGATAAACCCGACCGGCGAGGCATCATTTATTGCCACCAGTACGCGTGACGCCGCGAGTTTTTGCCGCCAGCGGGCTTCATCAACCTGCGCCCAGGCGGCAATTTGCCGGGGGGAATAATCGGCGCTGGCGGTCTCTTTAACGGCGCGTAAAAAGAGTGCGCATAGCGCCGGAAAATCCCGCTCTTCGTACATTCTTATCGTTAACATCGTTACAATCCCAAAACGAGTTGCCGCTCCAGCTGCGGATCAAGCAGCGTCACGTGCAGCCCCACCAGCCTGACTCCCCGACCTCCGCGCCGCTCGTGCCAGGCTTTATGCGCGGTAGAAATCAAATCATCTTTATTCAGCCGGGGCCAGACATGCTCCTGGGTCGTGAGCTGGAAATCATTAAACTTCAGCTTGACCCCCTGGCGAGCAATCCGCAAATCCGGTTTAACTTTCGCCAGGCGCCGTTCAAGTTCGGGATAGAGGTTTTCAATAATTGACTCACACTCCGCCCATTCGTGGATATCCTCTATCAGGGTTCGCTCAACCCCCACCGATTTGCGCTGGCGCTCGCTGCTGATTTCTCGTTCATCAATGCCGTGGCTGCGTTCCCACAATATTCGCCCGAATTTACCAAAGCGCTTGAGCAACATTGCCAGATCGCTGTTCTGTACATCTTCGCAGGTTCTCAGACCCATGCTTTCCAGCTTCGCGGCGGAGACTTTGCCGACGCCCGGGATCTTCGACAGCGACAGCGTTTTGACAAACTTCGCTACCTGGTGCGGCGCAATGACAAACTGGCCGTCAGGTTTATTCAGATCCGAGGCGATTTTTGCCAAAAATTTTACCGGCGCAATGCCGGCAGAAGCAGTCAGATTGAGCTCGCGATGGATGGTCTCACGGATCTCCTGCGCCATCAGCGTTGCTGACCCCTGACAATGGACGCTGTCGCTGACGTCAAGATAGGCTTCATCCAGCGATAGGGGTTCGATTAACGAGGTATAGCGGGAAAAAATCTCCCGGATATGGTTCGAGGCCTCTTTGTAAGCGTCGAAACGGCCGGGAAGGAGCGTCAGGTGTGGGCAAAGTTTCAGGGCGGTGGCAGTAGGCATAGCGCTGCGCACGCCGAACTTACGCGCCGGATAGTTAGCCGTGCTGATAACGCCGCGCTGTACCCGACTGCCGCCAATGGCGATAGGGATATCGCGCAGCGCCGGGTTATCACGCATTTCAACCGCTGCGAAGAAGCAGTCCATATCTACATGGATGATTTTACGCATAGCCAAACCTTAGACTGTACATGCATACAGTATAGCAAACTATGGCGAAATTTAATCTTTTTAAATCCACAACCTTAAAAAACGTGCTACAACATAAAAATGCAACAAATATGATTTATTTTTCATATAGTTATATTAATAAATAAGGTAAAACCCAATCATGAAATCAATAGTAACTGCGCTCGGTTTACTTATTGCCAGCAGCGCCTGCGCAGCACCTCAGCTTATTGCTCATCGCGGAGGTACCGGCGATGCCCCGGAAAATACACTTCCAGCAATAAAACTCGCCCTGGAAAATAAGGCCGAGGCGATCTGGATAACGGTGCAATTAAGCCAGGATGGCGTCCCGGTTTTATATCGTCCTGGCGATCTTTCCGCGCTGACTAATCATACAGGGAAAATCTCAAGCTATAGCGCAGCCGAACTGGCACGCATGGACGCGGGGTGGAAATGGGGTGATGAAACTCACCCCTGGCGCGGTAAAAATGCAACGATTCCCACGCTACAATCGGTGCTGGAACAGTGGCCGGAGACCTTCTTTTACATCGATATCAAATCGCCTGATGCCGACCCTGCGATAATGGCGGCTCGGCTTGGCGATGTGTTAAATAAAACCCATAGCCTCGCCCGCGTACGCGTGTATTCAACGGACGCTCGCTATATCGCAGCGCTACCAGAGTCAATTCCCCATTTCGTCAGCCGGGACGAAACGCGAACAAAGCTGGCGACCATTTCTCTTAGCCACCAGTGTCAGCCCACCAACTCACCAGGGGACGAGCACTGGTACGGCCTTGAGCTGAAACGCAAAGTAGAAGTCATCGAGAAGTTCACCCTGGGCGAAGGCGTATCGCCGGCCACACTCACCTGGGATAAAGAAGCGATGGACTGTTTCCGCTCACAGGGCAAAGCCCATATCATATTCTTCGGCATTAATAATGCTGATGATTTTCGTACGGCAAGCGAGCTTGGCGCCGACGGCGTAATGGTCGACTCACCGGCAAAAGCGAAAACGTGGTAAATCAAAAAAGGCCGCACGGTGCGGCCTGCTAGTTAAATGATGCGATCCTGATTGCGCTGCGCTTCGCGTGCCATGCGTTTTTTACGCGCATCGCAGGGCTCAGGGCAGTCGCAAACCTTTTCCAGACCCAGCGATGAGATCCCCCCGCAGCTGCCCTGGATGGTTTTTCGCTTGATCAGATACCCGAGCGACATTCCCAGAATAACCAGCGCGAAAATCACAAAGGTCGCGACAAATACCGTCAGCATCATTAGCCTCCAAAATCGTCGAGCATGATGTTTTCATCCTCAACGCCGAGATCTTTCAGCATTTTGATGACCGCGGCGTTCATCACCGGCGGCCCGCACATATAGAATTCACAATCTTCCGGCGCCGGGTGATCGCGCAGATAGTTTTCATACAGGACGTTGTGAATAAAGCCGGTATGACCGGTCCAGTTATCTTCAGGCTGCGGATCGGAGAGCGCCACGTGGAAGGTAAAGTTCGGATTTTCACGTGCCAGCTGCTCGAATTCGTCATCATAGAACATTTCTCGCAGAGAGCGCGCGCCGTACCAGAAGCTGATTTTACGCTTACTGTGCAGGCGCTTAAGCTGATCGAAAATATGCGAGCGCATCGGCGCCATCCCGGCACCGCCGCCGATAAAGACCATTTCAGCGTCCGTTTCTTTGGCAAAAAATTCCCCAAACGGCCCGGAAATCGTCACTTTATCGCCCGGCTTCAACGACCAGATATAGGAAGACATAATCCCCGGAGGCGCATCAGGTACCTGCGGCGGCGGGGTTGCGATACGCACGTTGAGCATGATGATGCCCCTCTCTTCCGGATAGTTAGCCATGGAGTAGGCGCGCAACGTAGGCTCTTTTACATCCGAGACATAGCGGAAGAGATTAAATTTATCCCAATCGCCGCGATACTCATCCGGAACGTCAAAGTCAGCATAAGCGACTTTGTGCGATGGACATTCGATCTGAATATACCCGCCTGCGCGGAACGGAACCGCGTCGCCGTCCGGCACGCGCAGCTTCAGCTCTTTGATAAAAGTGGCTTTGTTATCGTTCGAGATAACTTCACATTCCCACTTCTTAACGCCAAAAATCTCCTCCGGCAGCTCAATTTTCATGTTCTGCTTCACCGCGACCTGGCAGGCCAGGCGGCAGCCCTCTCTCGCCTCACGCTTGGTGATATGAGAAAGTTCGGTAGGCAGGATATCACCGCCGCCCTCTTTCACCGTCACCCGGCATTGGCCGCAGGAGCCGCCCCCACCGCAGGCCGACGAGACGAAGATTCCGTTGCTGGAGAGCGTATTCAGCAGCTTGTCACCCGCCGGAGTACGGATCTGTTTATCCGCTTCGTTATTGATTTCAATGACCACATCGCCCGCATTCACCAGCTTCGAACGCGCGGCCAATATCAGCCCGGATAGCACCAGGACGATCAGCGTGAACATCACTACGCCAAGAATTATTTCCATACTTTCCGCCCTTATAGCTGCACACCGGAGAATGACATAAAGCCCAGCGCCATCAGACCCGTGGTAATAAAGGTGATCCCTAACCCGCGCAGACCCGCAGGCACGTTTGCGTATTTCATTTTTTCGCGAATACCCGCCATCGCCACAATCGCCAGCAGCCAGCCGACGCCGGAACCAAAACCGTAAACGATGGATTCGGTGAAGTTATAGTCGCGCTGTACCATGAAGGAGACGCCGCCAAAAATCGCACAGTTAACGGCAATCAGCGGCAGAAAGATCCCCAACGCGTTATAAAGCGTCGGGAAGTACTTATCGAGGATCATCTCCAGAATTTGTACCAGCGCGGCAATCACGCCAATAAAGGTGATGAAGTTCAGAAAGCTTAAGTCAACGCCTTCCACCAGCGCGCCGTCACGCAGCACCAGGTTATACACGAGGTTATTGATCGGTACCGCCAGTCCGAGTACGACCGTTACCGCAACGCCGAGACCGAAAGCGGTTGAGACCTTTTTCGACACGGCAAGGAAGGTACACATTCCCAGGAAGAAGGCCAGCGCCATGTTTTCAACAAACACGGCGCGGACAAACAGGCTAATGTAGTGAGCCATGGTCGGTTACTCCTTTTCCTGCTGTTCAGGCTTCCAGCTGCGCACCGCCCAAATCAACAAACCGATAATGAAGAACGCACTGGGTGCCAGAAGAAACAGACCATTTGGCTGATACCAGCCGCCGTTCTGCACCGTTTCCAGCACGGTAATACCGAATAGCTTACCACTGCCGATCAGCTCTCTCAGGAAACCGACGATGATTAGGATCGCCCCGTATCCCAGACCGTTGCCAATACCGTCCATAAAGCTCGCCAACGGCGGCGACTTCATGGCATAGGCTTCGGCGCGCCCCATCACAATACAGTTAGTGATGATCAAACCGACGAAAACCGAAAGCTGTTTCGAGATCTCATAGGCAAACGCGCGTAGCACCTGATCGACGACGATAACCAGCGAAGCGATAATCGCCATCTGTACAATGATGCGCACGCTATTCGGAATGTGGTGGCGAATCATGGAGATAAACATGCTGGAGAATGCCGTAACCAGCGTCACCGCGATGGTCATTACAAAAGCGGTCTCCAGCTTGGTGGTCACCGCCAGCGCGGAGCAGACGCCCAGTACCTGCAGAGTGATAGGGTTATTAGCGATAAGCGGCCCCACCAGCACGCGCTTCATTTCTTTCATTTCGCCCAAATCAGCCATTATTCAGCTCCCCTTCTCGCACCTTTTGCAGGAATGGGCCAAAGCCCAGTTTGCCCATCCAGAAATCAAAGCTATGCTGCACACCATTTGACGTCAGCGTTGCGCCCGACAGGCCATCAACGGCGTGCAGGTCGCCAGGACGCGCGCCGCCTTTGACGATTCTCAGCGCAGGCATCCCTTTATCATCAAGCACCTGTTTACCGACGAACTGCTGACGCCAGTTGGGGTTTTCAATTTCCCCGCCCAGCCCCGGCGTTTCGCCATGATCGTAATAAGTGATCCCTTTTACCGTACGGCCATCGGTTTCCAGCGCCACAAACGCGTACATCACCGACCACAGACCGTTGCCGTAAATAGGGAGAACGACTTCCTGAATCTGCTGTTTTTCATCACGCACCAGATATATTTCGGCGATATTACTGCGGCGTTTAATACCCGCCGGATCCTGGCTGGCTTCCAGCTGCAAGCTCTGCTGCGGATCTTTCAGGGCCTGGGCCTGATTGAATTTGCTCGGGTCTTTATCCAGCAGCTCCCCGCTAGCGAGATCGACTAATCGTGGAGAGATGCGGGCCTTAAAAATATCGGCCACTTCATCTGCGCTCATTCCCTGCTTCATCAGACCGGCAACCGCCAGGATATTGCGCTGTTTATCAAGCGCGCGCTGCTCCTGCTGGCGCGATTTTAGCCCGACGGCAGAACCGGCGACCACGATTGAGCAGACCAGACAAAGCACCAGCACCACCAGCAGCGTTTTGCCGATGCTATCGTTACTTTTATTCTCAGCCACGCGACTTCCTCCGCTTAATATTGGCCCGCACCACCAGGTAATCGAACAGCGGCGCAAAGAGGTTGGCGAAGAGGATCGCCAGCATCATCCCTTCCGGATAGGCCGGGTTGACGACGCGAATCAGGACGCACATCACGCCGATCAGCAGGCCGTAGCTCCATTTACCCTTATCCGTAAACGACGCGGACACAGGATCCGTCGCCATAAACATCATGCCGAAAGCAAAACCGCCGAGAACCAGATGCCAGTACCACGGCATGGCAAACATCGGGTTAGTATCAGAGCCAATGAAGTTAAACAGCGTCGCGGTAGCCACCATGCCGAGGAATACCCCAGCAACAATGCGCCAGGAAGCCACGCGACCGAAAATGATGATGGCGCCGCCGATCAGAATCATCAGCGTCGAGACCTCGCCAATCGAGCCCGGGATATTGCCGAGGAAGGCATCCATCCAGCTTACCGGCTGTCCGCTTGTGACATTAACCAGCGATTCACCGCCGCCGCTAGCCCACTGGGACAGCGGCGTCGCGCCGGAAAAGCCATCCGCTGCGGTCCACACCAGATCGCCGGAAATTTGCGCCGGCCAGGCAAAGAACAGAAAGGCCCGCCCCGCCAGCGCCGGGTTGAGAAAGTTACGCCCGGTTCCGCCAAAGATCTCTTTGGCCATGACGACGCCAAACGTGATCCCGAGCGCAGCCTGCCATAGCGGCAGCGATGGCGGTACAATCAGCGCGAACAGGATTGAGGTCACGAAGAAGCCTTCGTTTATTTCGTGCTTACGCACGATAGCAAACAGGACTTCCCAGAACCCACCGACAAGAAACACGGTGATGTAGATAGGCAGGAAAAATACCGCACCCAGCGTCATCATACTGAGCCAGCCGGCATCTGCGGTGAAGTTTACCCCCAGCCACTGGGCAATACTGTAGTGCCAGTTCCCGGCGATGACCTGCTGCAGCTGTTCAGCGCTATATAATTTAGCCAGCGCCGGTATGGTCTGCAGACCAACGTTATACATTCCCCAGAACATCGCCGGGAAAACGGCGAACCACACCAGTATCATCATCCGCTTAAGGTCGATGGCGTCTCTGACGTGCGCCGCTCCGCGCGTCACCTGACCGGGTGTATAGAACAGGGTCGCCGTCGCTTCGAACAACGGGTAGTATTTTTCCAGCTTGCCGCCGTGCGTAAAGTGCGGCTCAAGTTTGTCAAACAGTTGCTTTAAGCCCATCACTTATCCTTCCTGCTCAATCTGGGTTAACACGCTGCGCAATGCCGGACCATATTCATACTTGCCGGGACAAACGTAGGTGCAAAGCGCCAGGTCTTCTTCATCCAGTTCCAGACAGCCCAGCGCCTGCGCGCTGTCGGTATCGCCCGCCAGCAAATCGCGCAGCAGCATGGTGGGCAGAATATCCAGCGGCATCACTCGCTCATAGTTGCCAATCGGTACCATAGCCCGCTCGCCGCCGTTGGTATCCGTCGAGAAATTAAATAGCTTACGCTTCAGAAAGTGACCGACGGTGGTACGGGTAATGGAGAATTTATCTTTCCCCGGCATCACCCAGCCGAATAGCTCTTTCTCGCGCCCCTCTTTCACAACGCTTATCTGTAAATGAAAGCGTCCAAGGAAAGCATGAGGCCCGCACGCATGGGTTCCGCTGAGGACTGAACCAGAGATAATGCGGTTTTCATCGTCCAGCAGCTCATCTTCAAGCAGTTCATCAAGGCTGGCGCCTAAGCAGGTCTTTAACAAACGAGGCTCTTTGACCTGCGGGCCGCCGAGAGCAACGATGCGTTCGTTGTACAACTCCCCTTCAAGGAACACTTTGCCGACGGCGATAACATCCTGATAGTTAAGATGCCAGACCTGCTTTTTCAGGCTGACCGGCTCAAGAAAATGAATGTGAGTCCCCGCCAGCCCGGCCGGATGCGGACCGGCAAACTGATTAAAGGTCACCTGGCCGACAGGATGCCCGCCAAGCTTGCCGCCGCCAGCCTGACACACGTGAACTTTACCGTCGGTCAACCGCGTCAACAGCGTCAAACCGGCGTCAAACGCTTCGCGCTGGGCCAGAATGATTGGCTGAGGATCGGCCGCCAGCGGATTCGTGTCTATCGCGGTGACAAAAATGGCCGCAGGAACGCTGCCCGGCGCAGGTATTTTACTGAAAGGACGGGTGCGAAATGCCGTCCACAGCCCGGACTCCAGCAGCTGCTGCTGAACGCTCTCGCGCGTCAATCCGGCAAGTTCGGCTAATTCATAGCGGGGAAAATGAACGGACTCTTCGCCATCCACATCAATAACGACCGACTGCAGAACCCGGCGCTCGCCGCGATGAATGGCGCTGACGGTTCCACTCGCAGGTGCAGTAAAACGCACGCCAGGATTTTTTTTATCTTCGAACAGAAGTTGACCTTTTTGCACCCGGTCCCCTTCACGCACCGCCATTGATGGGCGCATACCGACGTACTCTTCACCCAACAGCGCAACGCGCTTGACCGCAGTCTTCGAAGAAATCTGCTGTGATGGCATGCCAGCTATGGGCAAATTCAGCCCTTTCGTGATTTTAATCATATCGTTAGCAGGTATCCGTTACTTAAACCCCGGTTTCAGGCCGAGGCCAGCATAATTAATGGAATATATGAGGAAGAAAGGAACATCATAGTCCTGGTGATTCACAAGACGGGAGAGAAGCATCCTTTCTTACCCTGAACAGTTAGCGGGCCAAGTGTAACATTTCGTGAGCGGCGCCTGTAGACAAACCGCCACTAAGTGGTTCTAAAATGCGAGCTATTACGCAAAGTTCTGACTGCGCTTTGCCCCAGGATTCGCTATAACGGAAAACTCAGACGTAAACGCAGCACGTCGTGCTTGCGAAAAAATGCCGTGATGCTAATGTGAGCGCTCTAAAACCAGAATACTCTGATTTCGGGTCTCTCTTGCCGTCCTGGCAATGTGGTTATTTGTTTTATCAAGGAACAAGTAGTATGCGCAAAATCGCATTATTTATTGCGATGCTTCTGTTGCCATGCGTTTCATTCGCAGGGCTACTTAGCAGTAACAGCTCGACAACGCCGATGAGCAAAGAGTATAAGCAGCAGCTCATGGGCTCGCCGGTCTACATTGAGATCTTTAAAGAAGAGCGCATGCTCGATCTTTACGTCAAGATGGGCGAAACCTGGCAGCTTCTCGACAGCTACCGCATTTGTAACTACTCCGGCGGTCTCGGGCCAAAGCAGCGTCAGGGCGACTTCAAAAGCCCGGAAGGTTTTTACAATGTTTCCCGTAACCAGTTAAAACCCGATAGTCGTTTCTATAAAGCGATCAATATCGGCTTTCCGAACGCCTACGATCGCGCGCATGGTTACGAAGGCAAATATCTGATGATTCACGGCGCCTGCGTATCGGTCGGCTGCTACGCCATGACCGATACCGGCATTGACGAGATTTTCCAGTTCGTCACCGGCGCCTTAGTTTTTGGTCAGCCCAACGTTCAGGTGAGTATTTATCCTTTCCGCATGACCGATGCCAACATGGCGCGCCACAAGTTTTCCTACTTCGCGGATTTCTGGAAGCAGCTGAAACCCGGGTATGATTACTTCCGCCTGACGCACAAGCCGCCGGTGGTTTCCGTAGTCGATGGCCGCTACGTAGTGAGCAAACCGCTCAGCCACGAAGTCGTTCAGCCACAGCTTGCTTCAAACTACACGGTCCCCGAGGCAAAATAGCGCCCACTCGCCTGGCATGATTTTATGCCAGGTTTCGTTACCGGTCAGCGGCTGGGTGGCGATAACGGTGACCACATCATTCGGTGTGGTCTCGCGTTGAAAGTCAATCTCAACATCCTGATCCAGCAGCGTCGCTACGCCAAACGGCGCCCGTCGCGTAATCCAGTATAAATTCGTTGAGCAAAACGCCATGACGTAGCGCCCATCGGAGAGCAGCATGTTAAACACGCCTTTTTCACGCAGCTCCCCGGCGAGCGTGGCGATAAACCGGAAAACCTCAACCATGTCTCCCGGCATTTCCGGATAGCGTTCGGTGATGCTATGTAGCAGCCAGCAGAACGCCTTTTCGCTATCGGTTTCCCCGACAGGATACAGATTTCCCGTCTCGAGAGACTCATACCCCTCCAGCTGGCCGTTATGCGCATAGGTCCAGTTACGTCCCCAGAGTTCGCGGGTAAAGGGATGAGTATTTTCCAGCGCGACAATACCGCGGTTGGCCTGACGAATATGGGCGATAACCGAGCAGGATTTAATGGGGTATTCCTGCACCAGCTTAGCGATGGGCGATTGAAAGCTAGGCTGCGGATCTTTAAATGTGCGACAGCCTTTACCTTCATAAAAGGTAATTCCCCAGCCGTCCTTATGCGGCCCGGTTCCGCCACCGCGCTGAACCAGCCCGGTAAAGCTGAAACAAATATCAGTTGGCACATTCGCGCTCATCCCGAGCAGTTCGCACATAGATCACCTCATACCACTTACTGAAACATAAAAGGCGTTATTGGTGCTGTCAGTTTGGACACGGCCAGCGCACAGAAACCGGAGCGTACATCATGTACGTGAGGATGATTCGCTACGCTCACCCTCCGGGCCGCCCTGAAGGGCGTTCAAAACTCGGTGAGTTTTGTCTGAGCACTGACCGGGTTCAAAATGGCTAACAAAATAGCCTCTTAAGCTTTAACCATCTCTTTTTCGATCAGCATAATCAGGATATGAATCACTTTAATATGGATTTCCTGAATGCGGTCGGCATAACCAAAATGCGGTACGCGGATTTCAACGTCCGCAGAGCCTGCCATTTTACCGCCGTCTTTACCGGTCAGGGTAATAACTTTCATGCCCTGAGCGCGGGCAGCTTCGATCGCTTTGATGACGTTACCAGAATTTCCGGAAGTGGAGATCCCCAGCAGTACGTCCCCTGCACGCCCCACAGATTCCACATAGCGCGAGAAAACATATTCATAGCCAAAATCATTACTCACGCAAGAAAGGTGGCTCACGTCTGAAATCGCAATGGCCGGATAGCCGGGGCGATTTTCACGATAGCGCCCGGTCAGCTCTTCCGCAAAGTGCATCGCATCGCAGTGCGAACCGCCATTACCGCAGGAGAGCACCTTACCGCCGGCCTTAAAGCTATCCGCCAGCAGCACCGCTGCGCGCTGAATCGCATGGATATTGGCTTCGTCCTGCAGAAAATTGGCCAGCGTTTCGGCGGCTTCGTTCAGTTCGTTACGAATAAGATCCTGGTACATGAGGATAATCCTTCAGTATGGGTGGGATAACCCAGGCAGTTTACCGGATAGCCGGCGAAGCGAGAAGCCGCAGGCGCGGTTATCCTCTGGCGTTTTGCTTTTATGTGCCGCAATTCCGTACAACAATGTGAGCAAGGTTGTAATTATTTTGTAAACACATTGCTAAAACAAATTACATCCACTACAACCATATCATCACAAGTGGTCAGACCTCCTACAAGACAGGGAGCATTTCTCTATGATGATTTTGAGTATTGTTGCAACCGTTGTTTTACTCGGTGCGCTCTTCTATCACCGAATCAATCTGCTGCTCAGCAGCGCGATTTTGCTGCTCTGGACCGCCGCGCTCGGCATTGCAGGGCTGTGGAATATCTGGCTGCTGGTCCCGCTGGCCATCCTTTTACTGCCGTTCAATTTTACGCCGATGCGCAAATCTATGATTTCAGTGCCAGCCTTTCGCGCTTTCCGTAAGGTCATGCCGCCGATGTCGCGTACCGAGAAAGAAGCAATTGATGCCGGGACAACATGGTGGGAAGGCGATCTGTTCCGCGGCAATCCCGACTGGCAGAAACTGCACAACTACCCGCAGCCGCGCCTGACTGCCGAAGAACAAGCCTTTATTGACGGCCCGGTTGAAGAAGCCTGCCGAATGGCGAACGACTTCGAAATCACTCACGAAATGGCGGATCTGCCGCCGGAGCTGTGGGCTTATCTGAAAGAGCATCGCTTCTTTGCGATGATCATTAAGAAAGAGTACGGCGGGCTGGAGTTCTCCGCTTATGCACAGGCTCGCGTTCTGCAAAAGTTGTCGGGCGTCTCCGGTATTCTGGCGATTACCGTCGGCGTGCCTAACTCATTAGGCCCGGGCGAGCTGCTGCAGCATTACGGTACGGAAGAACAGAAAAATCACTATCTGCCACGCCTGGCTCGCGGCCAGGAAATTCCCTGCTTCGCGCTGACCAGCCCGGAAGCGGGTTCAGATGCCGGCGCGATTCCGGATACCGGCGTGGTCTGCATGGGCGAATGGCAAGGCCAGCAGGTACTGGGTATGCGTCTGACCTGGAACAAACGCTATATTACGCTTGCCCCTATCGCCACCGTGCTGGGGCTGGCATTTAAACTCTCCGACCCCGACCGTCTGCTGGGAGGTGAAGAAGAGCTGGGTATTACCTGCGCCCTCATCCCGACAACCACGCCGGGCGTTGAGATCGGTCGTCGTCATTTCCCGCTGAACGTTCCATTCCAGAATGGTCCGACCCAGGGAAAAGATATTTTCGTTCCTATCGACTACATTATCGGTGGCCCGACCATGGCCGGCCAGGGCTGGCGGATGCTCGTTGAGTGCTTATCCGTAGGTCGCGGTATCACCCTGCCATCGAACGCCACCGGGGGCCTGAAGTCTGTCGCCATGGCCACCGGCGCCTATGCGCACATTCGCCGCCAGTTCAAAATCTCCATCGGTAAAATGGAAGGGATCGAAGAACCGCTGGCGCGTATTGCAGGCAACGCCTACGTAATGGATGCTGCCGCCTCGTTGATTACCTACGGCATTATGCTTGGCGAAAAACCCGCGGTACTGTCGGCAATCGTGAAGTACCACTGTACCCACCGCGGCCAGCGCTCGATCATCGATGCAATGGATATTACCGGTGGTAAAGGCATTATGCTCGGCAGCGGAAACTTCCTGGCGCGGGCTTATCAGGGCGCGCCAATCGCCATCACCGTTGAAGGCGCGAATATTCTTACCCGCAGCATGATGATCTTCGGCCAGGGGGCGATTCGTTGCCATCCATACGTGCTGGATGAAATGGCGGCGGCGCAGAATAACGACGTTAACGCTTTCGATAAGCTGCTGTTTAAACACATCGGCCACGTAGGAAGCAACAAGGTACGCAGTTTCTGGCTGGGCCTGACTCGCGGCCTTACCAGCAGCTCGCCGACCCGCGATGCCACTCGTCGCTACTATCAGCATATGAACCGCCTGAGCGCCAACCTGGCTCTGCTGTCCGATGTCTCAATGGCGGTACTGGGCGGTAGTCTGAAGCGTCGTGAAAGAATTTCTGCGCGTCTGGGCGATGTGCTGAGCCAGCTCTACCTGGCGTCGGCGGTCCTGAAACGCTATGACGATGAGGGGCGTAACGAAGCGGACTTACCGCTGGTGCACTGGGGGGTGCAGGATGCGCTGTATCAGGCCGAGCAGGCGATTGACGATCTGTTGGTGAACTTCCCGAATCGTCTGGTAGCGGGCGCGCTTCGCGTGGCTATCTTCCCGACCGGACGTCATTACCTGGCGCCTTCAGACAAGCTGGATCATAAAGTCGCGAAAATCCTGCAGGTTCCGAGCGCGACGCGTTCTCGTATCGGCCGCGGTCAGTATCTGACGCCGAGCGAGCATAACCCGGTCGGTCTGCTGGAGGAAGCGCTGCTTGATGTGATGGCGGCAGATCCTATCCACCAGCGTATCTGTAAAGAGCTGGGCAAGAATCTGTCCTTTACCCGACTTGATGAACTGGCCCGTAACGCGCTGGCAAAAGGGTTAATCAATCAGGACGAGGCGGACATCCTGGTCCGTGCTGAAACCAGCCGTCTGCGCAGCATTAACGTCGACGACTTCGCCCCGGATGAACTGGCGACCCGACCGGTAAAGCTGCCGGAGAAGGTTCGCAAGATTGAAGCGGCCTAAAACTAAAAAATAATCACATCACGATCGAGGCGGGCCTCCCGCCTCTCTTTTTTCTGGCAGTTCTCCATAAGCTATATCCCGTCCTGTCATTTCTTTGACAAACTATTCCGTGAGCCCTCCGCCTGCTGATATGGTGTTAAAGTATTTATCATTCCTTTCACAACGCTGGAGTTACCACCGTGCCCGGACTGAAAATTACCCTTTTACAACAACCGCTGGTGTGGATGGACGGTCCCGCCAACCTGCGTCATTTCGATCGTCAACTGGAAGGGATTACCGGGCGGGACCTCATTGTTTTACCCGAAATGTTCACCACCGGTTTCGCGATGGAGGCGGCAAAACAGTCGCTATCGCAAGAGGAAGTGGTTGCCTGGATGGGAGCTAAAGCCGCGCAAACCAATGCGCTGATTGCCGGCAGCGCGGCGCTGCAAACGGAACGCGGGCCCGTTAACCGTTTTTTGCTGGTGGAGCCCGAGGGTAAAATCCATTTCTATGATAAACGACATCTGTTCCGCATGGCGGATGAACATCACCATTACCAGGCGGGTAACGAACGGGTCATTTTTGCATGGCGCGGCTGGAGGATCCTGCCGCTGGTGTGCTACGACCTGCGCTTCCCGGTCTGGTCGCGCAATCATAACGACTACGATTTAGCGCTGTATGTTGCCAACTGGCCCGCACCACGCTCAACGCACTGGCAGTCGCTACTGGTGGCCAGGGCTATCGAAAATCAGGCTTATGTTGCCGGATGCAATCGCGTCGGTACCGACGGCAATGGCCACCATTACCGGGGCGACAGTCGGATAATTACGCCGCAGGGCGAAATTATCGCCACAGCCGAGCCGCATCAGGCCACTCGCCTTGACGCAGAGCTTTCATTGACGGCGCTGAACGAGTATCGCGAGAAGTTTCCAGCCTGGCAGGATGCCGACCCCTTCACGCTCAATTAAAGACCGCATATCAGGGAGCCTGTGCTCCCTTTCTTTATGCCTTAAACCCCCGCGATAACGCGCCCCTGAGACCCCAGAGAAAACTCACGCTGCTCAGAGCAAAAGCGTTAATGCGGCATACCGCTCGCTGGCAAAAAGAGGGAAGAGTAATGATTCAGCAGGCTAAAACGACGAAAGCCTGAATCATTTCTGATTCAGGCTTTCTGAATAGTGGCGGAACGGACGGGACTCGAACCCGCGACCCCCTGCGTGACAGGCAGGTATTCTAACCGACTGAACTACCGCTCCACATACTGTTCCGTTGGGAACGAGGCGAATATTACGGTTTCCCCTCTACTCCGTCAACGCTTTTTCTTCATTTTTGAATCGCTTGCTGCAAAAATCACCCATCAGATTATTTTTAACGCGTTTACTGCCCAATCATGCCCGCCACAGGCAGCTTCCGCCTTTCTTTTGTACCAGATCGAGGCGGGATTCATGGTTCACCAGCTCTTCATCAGTGGCATAAACTACGCGTAGCTTACTGGTTGCCCGGACAACGCGCTGTATTCCCGTATCTCCGGCCTGCCGCTGCCCTTCCCCTTCCATAGAGAAAGCCATCGTCGTCTGGCCGCCGGTCATCATCAGATAAACATCGGCCAGAATCTGGGCATCGAGCAGAGCCCCGTGGAGCGTTCGCTTGCTGTTATCTATTTCATAACGCGAGCAAAGAGCATCAAGGCTATTGCGCTTGCCCGGGAACATTTTACGCGCCAGGGCCAGGCTGTCGGTCACCTTGCAAAAAGTATCGGTCTTCGGAATACCGCGATTCAGCTTGCTAAATTCATAGTCCATAAAGCCGATATCGAACGATGCGTTATGGATGACCAGCTCCGCGCCGCGGATGTAATCGAGAAACTCATCGACAACATCGCCAAACACGGGCTTATCCATGAGGAATTCGTCCGCAATACCGTGGACGCCAAAAGCTTCAGGGTCCACCAGGCGGTCCGGCTTAAGATAGACGTGGAAGTTGTTCCCGGTCAGGCGGCGGTTGATCACCTCTACCGCGCCGATCTCGATTATCTTGTGCCCCTCATAGTGCGCACCAATCTGATTCATACCGGTGGTTTCGGTATCGAGAACGATCTGTCGTGTAATTGCAGTGCTCATAGCGGTCATTTATGTCAGACTTACCGTTTTACGTATCGATTTCAATTACAGGAAGTCTACCAGAGATGCTCAAACAGGTAGAAATTTTCACCGATGGTTCCTGCCTGGGCAATCCAGGCCCCGGCGGCTACGGTGCGATTTTACGCTATCGCGGAAAAGAAAAAACCTTTAGCGAAGGCTTTAACCTCACGACGAATAACCGCATGGAGATGATGGCCGCCATCGTCGCCCTCGAAGCGCTGAAAGAACATTGCGAAGTGATCCTCAGTACCGACAGCCAGTACGTGCGTCAGGGTATTACTCAGTGGATCCACAACTGGAAAAAGCGCGGCTGGAAAACGGCGGACAAAAAACCGGTTAAAAATGTCGATCTCTGGCAGCGCCTGGACGCTGCGCTGGGTCAACACAAAATAAAATGGGAGTGGGTCAAAGGCCACGCGGGGCATCCGGAAAACGAACGCTGCGACGAACTGGCGCGCGCGGCCGCCTCTCATCCCACCCGGGATGATACCGGTTATCTGGCAGAGCGCTAATTTTGCCCCTTGCGCCACTGACGTGTGGCGCCCACCGCCTGCGGTATCCGTTTTTTTGCTTTGCCCGATTTCATCGGGTTTAGCGTCAAGGGGATCGTACGTTTACGGGCAATAATGAGCTGTAAACATCCTAAAGCAGGTAAATGGGTGCTGAGCATTTTCCCCCCGTGACGAGACCAGGGAAGGACCTGGTAGCAACCGTGATGCATCACTTCAAAATTCAGCAGCGCCAGCCAGTCCATCTGACGCGTTAAAGTAAACATGCGGCTGTTATAGGGGGGCTTATTGCGCAAGACCGGCACCAGCTTGCGTAATCCCATCAGGCTCATGGGGTTAAAACTGGTCAAAATGATCCAGCCATCGTCAATCAGCACTCGGTCTGCTTCCCGCAGCAGTCGATGCGGATCGCTGCACCAGGGTAAGGTATGCGCCAGCAGGCAGGCATCAACCGACTTCTCGGCAAAAGGCAAATGCAGCGGATCGGCCTTTACCTGCACTGGATTACCCTGTAAAGAGACATTCACCTGATGGGAAATCGCGCAGGACTCCGTATTGATTTCCGCGCTCAGATTGCCAATCTTAAGTAAATGAAAGCCATATAATTTAGCCAGCCACGGTTTCATCTGCCGTTCCAGCGATTCGCGGTAGTATTCGCCCCAGGGCATGCTGGACCAGTGCTCTGGCGCTGTAACTGTCTGAGGTATCCTTGCCGGCTTCATCGCAACCTTCCGCTACGCTTTAGAGGTAATTTATGAATCTTATCAGTATTCCCGCATTTCAGGACAACTACATCTGGGTTCTCTGTGAAGATAGCGGCCGCTGTCTGATAGTCGACCCGGGAGAAGCCGCGCCGGTGCTCGCCGCGATAGAACAAAACCGCTGGCAACCAGAAGCCATCTTCTTAACGCATCACCATCACGACCACGTTGGCGGCGTAAAACAACTACGTGAAAAATTCCCGGCAATAGCGGTTTACGGACCGGCAGAAACCCAGGATAAGGGAGCAACCTGCATCGTAAAGGACGGAGAAAGCCTGTCCGTTTTGGGCCGCGAATTTTCTATTTTTGCTACGCCAGGTCACACTTTAGGACACATCTGTTTCTACAGTAAACCTTATCTATTTTGTGGCGATACAATGTTTTCCGGCGGCTGCGGCAGACTCTTTGAAGGCACCCCGGACCAGATGTATCAATCATTTAACAAGATTAACGCCCTTCCTGATGAAACGTTAATATGTTGCGCACATGAGTACACTTTAGCAAATATGAAGTTTGCTATGAGCATCTTGCCCCATGATAAGGATATAAATGATTACTATCGCAAAGTTAATGAGTTACGCGCAAAAAAACAAAAGACACTACCCGTAACTCTGAAAAATGAGCGTCGTATAAATTTATTTTTACGTACAGATGATCATGATTTAATTGAAGAAATAAACAAAGAAACAAATTTGCAACACTCTGTTCAGAGATTTGCGTGGTTAAGGTCAAAGAAAGACGACTTCTGAGATTTAATTCTTGTCTTCGGGGGACTTCACCGTTATCCTTGCTCGTCTTTTAAGCAACTATTGACACACACATGAAGGCACGAGCGATTTTACTCGCCTCTGTCCTGCTGGTGGGGTGCCAGGCGTCTAAGAACGATGGCACCGTACAACAGCACGCACAGAGCCTTTCTGCAGCGAGTCAAGGGGAAGCAAGCAAGTTCACAAGTCGAGCGCGCTGGTTAGATGATGGAACCTTCTACGCGCAAGACCAGGATCTGTGGACTTCGATAGGCGACGAGCTAAAGATGGGAATTCCGGAAAACGTCCGGATTCGCGAACAAAAACAGAAGTATTTAAGAAATAAGAGCTATCTCCACGATGTAACTTTACGGGCAGAGCCGTATATGTACTGGATAGCCGGGCAAGTTAAGAAACGTAACATGCCGATGGAACTGGTATTACTACCCATAGTGGAGAGCGCTTTTGACCCGCACGCAACGTCTGGCGCCAATGCCGCAGGCATCTGGCAGATCATTCCGAGCACCGGGCGCAATTATGGTTTGAAACAGACCCGCAGTTACGATGCGCGTCGTGACATCGTTGCCTCAACCACGGCAGCGTTAAACATGATGCAACGTCTGAACAAAATGTTCGACGGCGACTGGTTGTTAACCGTTGCGGCGTATAACAGCGGCGAAGGCCGGGTCATGAAGGCGATCAAAGCGAACAAAGCGCGTGGTAAACCCACCGATTTCTGGTCGCTGTCTTTGCCGCATGAAACCAAAATATACGTACCGAAAATGCTGGCCCTGAGCGATATCCTCAAGAACAGCAAGCGCTACGGCGTGAGGCTGCCGACGGCAGACGAAAGCCGGGCTCTGGCGCGCGTACGTCTCGACAGCCCGGTTGAGATTTCACAGTTAGCCGATATGGCAGGAATGCCGGTCAGCAAACTGAAGACCTTCAATGCTGGCGTCAAAGGATCAACCCTGGGCGCGAATGGGCCAAACTACGTGCTGGTGCCGCAGAAGCACGCCGCACAGCTGCGCGAATCGTTGGCTTCCGGCGATATTGCAGCCGTGCAGCCGACGCTGCTGGCTGATAACAAGCCGTTAACCAGCCGTAGCTACAAGGTGCGTTCCGGCGATACGATTTCCGGCATTGCGTCGCGTCTCGGCGTATCAACCAAAGATCTGCAGCAGTGGAACGGTATTCGCGGTTCTAACCTGAAGGTTGGTCAGAATCTGGTGATTGGCGCAGGCAGCAGCGCCGAGCGTCTGGCTAACAACAGCGATAGCATCACTTATCGCGTGCGCAAAGGCGACTCCCTGTCGAGCATTGCGAAACGCCATGGCGTCAACATTCGTGATGTCATGCGCTGGAATAGCGATACCGGCAACCTGAAGCCCGGCGATCAGCTGACGCTGTTCGTGAAAAACAGCGACAGACCAGAATCCTGATGATTCATCAGGCATGATAAAGGCACCCATGCGGTGCCTTTTTTTATCCCGGCGTCAGGCCGCCTTGTGGGCCTCAAACATAATCGTATCGCTGGTGAACGAACCATCGTGCTGCAGGGCAAAATAGGCCTTAACCTCAGCCGATGCGCTCTCCTGATATAAGCGAATCGCTTCCGCCAGCGCCGCTGGCGTTCGCATGCGCGCAATCCATGAGCCAAACTCCAGCGGCAAGCGGTCGGTCAGCAGATGATTAATCACCAGACCCGCCTCACTCGTCATTGCCAGCCATTCGCCGCTGGAATAGTTGCGGACATGGGAAGTATCGCGCAGGGCCTCAACAGTCTGCAGCCAGACGTCGCGAACCGGATGACCGGGCGACATCACATCCATAATAATCATTACTCCGCCCGGCTTCAGCACTCGCTTCACTTCACGCAGCGCCAGACCGACATCGTGCCAGTGATGCGCAGAATAACGACTGATCGCTACATCAAAGCTGGCGTCAGCGAAAGGCAAAGACTCGGCATATCCCTGCTGAGTGGTAATATTAGCAAAACCTTTATCACGTGCGGCCTGAGCCACAACGTCCAGCATCTGGCTGGATAAATCATACGCCGTCACCTGTGCAACCTGCCCTGCCGCCGCAAAGCTGGCGTGGCCGGCGCCGCATCCCATATCCAGCACGTGCGCCTGAGGAAAATCCGCCAGCCTTTCGGCCAGACGTTGCAGATCGCGCCCGGAGGCGTGTACGGCGCTGGTCAGGTAGGCGCTGGCCTGTGAGCCAAACTGCATTTCTACATGGTCATGATGAGAGCGTGTTGTCATTGCATTGTCCTTCGGTTTTTTTGAGTAATAAAGGCAGCACCATACATACGCAGGCCTGCCCCGTGGCAGGCCTGACATACCTTAATTAATCAGGCTTGCCGGGACTGAATTCGACTAGTAGAGGGTTGTGGTCGGAGGCACGCGTCACCAGTACGGAAGCATCGTGTACGCTTAACCCACGATAGAAGACAAAATCAAGCGGGCGGCCAAACGTACGGCGACGCTGATCGTCAGAGAAGCGAACTTCGCGCAGCGACATTTCGCGCGCAAAGCGGTACAGGGCATTCATTCGCGGGCGGCTCCAGGCATTAAAGTCGCCTGCCATAATCACCGGCCCGCTGTGATGGGCGATCTGATCGCCAATCGGCAGCAGCTGCTTGCTGTAGACATCGACGCCAAGGCTGAAGTTAACCGCATGAATATTGACCACCATCAGCAGGCGGGAATCCGGTAACGGATACACCGTCACTAATGCCGACTTCGCCAACCGCAGGATAGGCTCGCGTTCACGCAGAGGACAACAGTAGATAGGATGCGCAGAGGCTAACGT
Organism: Klebsiella sp. GW_Kp181; assembly: GCF_040062315.1. Lineage (NCBI taxonomy): Bacteria > Pseudomonadati > Pseudomonadota > Gammaproteobacteria > Enterobacterales > Enterobacteriaceae > Klebsiella > Klebsiella sp. GW_Kp181. Next base: position 13,926 of record NZ_JBEAFR010000046.1, on the reverse strand, counting down.
CATCACGCCGGAAGGATGCTGGGGCAGCACCAGCGCCGGAACCTGATCCGCTGCAAGGTAGTTGGACGTGGCAAACTTCACTAATTCAGGTGTAGTTTGCGCTTCCTGTAACAACACCAGGTGCGCATCTTTACCAAAGTTGTTAAGAACTGATTTCCACTCGGCGCGCTGCTGCTTGAAGATGTTCCACACCAGTACGCGGATTTTTTCATCCGAACTTAACGGTACTCCCGCCGGAAAAGCCGGAGTCATGCCTGCAAACGACCCCGGAGGTAAAATTCTCTCCGCAGGCTGTCCGGCGACATAGCGCATGGCATAGGTATTCTTTCGCAATTTAGGCATCAAACCTCGATAACAGGAAACCAGCCCGACTGCGGCTGGTTCTTCTGTTATAGGGATTTTTGTAGACACTTTCAATGCAATTTGCCAGAAACCTTTAGCCTTCTACGCCAGGGCCGTTAGCGCGAAGCCCTGGCTTATCAAGCCGGCCGCTAATTCCGACCAGTAAGAGCGCCACCAGCACAATCAGAGCGCCGATCCAAGGCGTCTGGGCCAGACCATAATGCGCTACGATCTGCCCGCCAATCACCGAACCTAACGCAATGCCAATGTTAAATGCCGCAATATTCAGGCCAGAGGCAACGTCAACCGCGCCAGGAGTGTATTGCTCCGCGTTCTGCACCACGTACACCTGCAGTCCCGGAACGTTACCAAAAGCAAAGATCCCCATCACCAAAACCGTCGCCAGAGCAGCATGATGCACACTGGCCGTAAATTGAAAGATCGCCAGTAGCGCAGCCAGGGCGGCAAAAATCAGCTTCAGCGCGGGCACGGCGCCATGTTTATCCGCCAGCCTTCCGCCCCATACGTTACCTATCGCCACTGAAACACCGTAGCCCAGAAGGATCCAGCTGACGGCCGATGGGCTAAATCCGGCAAGATCCTGCATCATCGGCGCCAGGAAGGTAAATGCCGTAAATACGCCGCCATACCCCAGAGCAGTGATCGCGTAGATAATCAGTAAACGCGGATGGGTCAGAACCTTAAGCTGAGCGCGCAGACCCGCGCTGACGCGGCCCGGAATGTTACCAGGCACCAGAATAAGGCTGCTCATTAACGCGATTACGCCAAGAATAGACACGGCCAGGAATGTTTCACGCCAGCCAAAGTGTTGGCCAATGAAGGTGCCTAGCGGCACGCCGGTCACCAGCGCAACGGTTAACCCGCCGAACATCATCGCAATCGCCGAGGCCGCTTTCTCCTTCGCGACCAGGCTGGTCGCAATTGTCGAACCGATCGAAAAGAATACCCCATGCGCCAGCCCGGTCAGCAGGCGCGCCAGAACCAGAGTCTCGTAACCCGGCGCCTGCCATGCCAGCAGATTGCCAGCGGTAAACAGCGCCATTAACGCCAGCAGTAGCTGCTTACGCGGCATACGCCCGGTCAGCGCGGTGAGCACAGGAGCACCTATCGCTACGCCCAACGCATAGATAGAAACCAGCAGCCCTGCAGAGGGTAGCGAAATAGCTAGTTGCTCAGCAATGTCAGGCACCAGGCCCACAATGACAAATTCAGTCGTGCCAATCGCAAAGGCACCGATAGTTAAGGCAAGTAGCGCCAGCGGCATAATGTACTCCGTATCAACAGGATTAAGATGACACGTAGTATGAAGAGATGTTTTAATAACAAAAATAGCCAAAGTATCAATAGAATTTTGCCACAGGTGCAACAATGAGAGCTACCTCAGAAGAAATCGCCATTTTTGTCGCCGTGGTAGAGAGCGGCAGTTTTAGTCGCGCTGCCGAACAGCTTGGTCAGGCTAATTCCGCCGTCAGCCGGGCAGTAAAAAAGCTGGAGTCAAAGCTCGGCGTCAGCCTGCTTAACCGTACTACTCGCCAGCTAAGCCTGACCGAAGAGGGCGAGCGTTATTTCCGCCGAGTGCAGGTTGTGCTTCAGGAGATGGCCGCCGCCGAAAATGAGCTTCTGGAGAGCCGAACGACGCCAAGAGGATTACTTCGCGTTGATGCCGCGACGCCGGTGATATTGCATTTTCTGATGCCTTTGATCAGGCCCTTCCGTGAGCGCTACCCGGAAATGAGCCTTTCGCTGGTCTCGTCAGAGACCTTTATCAATCTGATTGAGCGGAAAGTGGACGTCGCGATCCGCGCCGGGACGCTAACCGATTCCAGCCTGCGCGCCCGGCCGCTGTTCAATAGCTACCGCAAAATTATCGCCTCGCCGGACTATCTTGCCCGGCACGGAACGCCGCAAAGCGTCGCCGAGCTAAAACATCATCAGTGCCTCGGCTTTAGCGAGCCCGTATCCCTGAATACCTGGCCAGTTTCCTGCTGCGATGGCCAACTGCTGGAAATCGAAAGCGAGATATCTTCCAATAGCGGGGAAACGCTCAAGCAGCTGTGTCTGGCCGGTAACGGTATAGCCTGTCTGTCGGACTATATGGTGGATAAAGAAATTGCTGAAGGGGAGTTTGTCGAACTGCTGGCTGACAAACGGCTGCCGATTGAAATGCCGTTTAGCGCGGTGTACTACAGCGACAGGGCGGTAAGCACGCGGATCAGGGCTTTTATCGACTTTCTTAGTGAGCATGTAAAACAGCTCCCGCAGGAGCTGTAAAAGGGTTGTAGAGTACAGAGGGGGTTAGCTTAATCCCATTCAGGCGCAAGACCTTCCGGGCTAACCAGACGATCGTGACAGTCCAGCGCGGCGATCGCCAGGCGATCGTCTTCATCAAGCTGCAGCTCCTGAGCTTTCAGGTTGCTTGCCAGGTTTTCGCGCCTGGTCGAAGATGGGATCACCGCATAGCCTTCACCCATTGCCCACGCGAGGATAATCTGCGCCGGAGAAGCATTGTGTTTCGCCGCAATCCGGGCAATGGCTTCATCTTTTAACGCTTTACCATAAGCCAGAGTCATATAAGAGGTAATGTGGATGCCATGCTCAGAGGCCCAATCGACGACCTTACGATTTTGCAAATAAGGTGACAGTTCAATCTGGTTGGTCGCGATATTCTCTACCCCAACGGCAGCAATGGCGCGCTCCATCAGCGGAATAGTGAAGTTAGAGATACCAATCTGGCGAGTCAATCCCTGGCGTTTCGCCTCCAGCAGAGCAGCCATATACTCTTCCACGGCAACCGCATCGTTTGGCGACGGCCAGTGGATCAGCGTGAGATCGACATATTCGGTACGCAGCTTCTGCAGACTCTCTTTCAGGCTTGCGATGAGCTTATCTTTGCTTAAATTTTCAATCCAGATCTTGGTGGTGATGAACAGTTCATCGCGCGCGACGCCGCTTTCTGCGATAGCCTGGCCCACGGCCGCTTCATTGTCATAGATTTGCGCGGTATCAATGGCGCGATAGCCCAGCTCAAGCGCTGTTTTTACAGATGCGATCACTACGTCATCTTTCAGACGGAAGGTCCCAAGACCAAATGCAGGGATTGTCATGATTTTCCTCATTATTTATCAATAGCGGTTAATGAGAAACATTATGACCAACGAGAGGAGCGAGAAAAAGATCGTTTAACGCAGAGGATTTTTGCTAAAACAGCAATAATCAAATGGCGGGCTGAAAAAATCCTGGGCCAACTTTTCCAGTCTGTTTTTACTCTACCGCAGCCGACATCCTACTACTGAGGGTTCGGTTTCACTTCTGTGCTATCCAGCAAAATAGCGTAGCGGCTTAGCAACTGCTTAAAATGAAAATCAATCTGCATTTGCAGCACCGGTGAGAGACTTCCGGCTCGTACCTGAGCCTCCAGTTGCCTGAGCTGTTCTTCCAGCGGCGGCGTCTGTAACAGCTGCCGGATGCTGAAAATTGCCGATTTCAACTCAGAAGCAGTCATATACCGCCCCTTGCGTTCATCCAGCGCATCCAGCCTTAGTGAAAGCTGCCGTAGCTTCGCCTGCGCCTGGGCATAGCGCTGTAATTCAGGCACCGCCAGCGCGCTGGCTTCCCGCTGCTTGCGCCACTCGGCCCTCATCGCCTTAATTTGCGAATTATTCGGCCAGCGGCTTTCAAGGGCCAGGAGCAGCGCCTCTTCCTGGCGCAGGGGCCACAGCGGCGGCAGGTCATTCAGCATCTTCAGCTGCGCGCGGGTCGTCGCCATTCCCTGCGCCCAGCTCAGCATCTTGTTGCCATCCCTCCCCGGCGCTGAGGGCAACGCCAACGCCAACACCGACGTCGCGGTCTGTGCCTCCCGTAGGCCCATTTCTGGCGGGTTCAGCCATGACCAACCCCAGAAACCGCAACCTCCCAGGCAAACCATCGTCAGCATCCCGGCGATAAAGCCGGGCCATACCCGCCGCTGGCGAGGACTCTCCGTAGTTTTCTTCAATAACAAGCTTTCGTCATGCTTTCGCAATGCCTGCGCTTCAGCGGTTTTTTTGGCCCCATTTTTTACATCTCTCGGCCAGGGGCGCTCCCTGGCGATTTTCTTCGCCGCCGTTTTTTCACCCTGCGGCGCCAGTCGCTCCAGGCGCATCGCCGCATTTCGCAACTGAACGGCCAGTTGCTCCAGTTTTGACATATGCCAGACCTCGCACCGCCGCAGCACGTTCTCTATTTCCGTCAGGTGCTGGCTGCAGTGGTTAATCTGCGCCAGATCCTGATACTGAAGATCCTGCGCGCGCAGCGCCTGCTTCATCTTCTCGGCAAGCCACGCCAGCAGCGCGATCCTTGAATGGACCTGCAGCGGCCAGAAATCTCCCCAGCGCTGGTTTATCAATGCCGCGAGGGCATCCAGAGCGTCCACCATTCCTGCTATCCCATACTGCCGGGTCCTCGCCAGCGCGTAACAGACCAGCGTTTGCAACTCCACGCCGTTTTGCCGAAACAGAGCCAGACTCAGGCTCTCTACCCTGCCCCAGTCCACATCCGGCCGCGCCGGATGCGTAAGTTTGCCTATTTCGGCCTGCAGTTCGCCGGCCTCCCGAAAGGTACAGGGATCGCCGCCCGTGCGGAACGGGCTGATAAATGAAGAGTGCGGCGTCTTCATATACGCTCCTGTTGCTGCAAATAATGCATAATCGCCCGGCAATAGTGAGTACATTGCATATTATGACTCCCTGAAAGAAGCCGCCGATCCTTTTCACTGCCCTGAGCTCGCGGCCATTCATGATTGAAATTAAACGTCGGCATTGGGTATAACGAAGCGATTTCCATACTATTTTTATCCTTTAGCGGAAACAGCCGCAGCTTGCTATTTATCTTCTCAATGGCGCGCGGTCAGGGTAAGCCGGGCAAAGTCTCTGTCGGCTTCTTATCGGCAGCGTATTTCGGCTTTGCAATAACGTCAGGATTGGCGCCTTTAATCTCAATACCGGGTGAGTTCTCAGTCTTTATATTGCGTATCACACAGTACTGCCGCCCGCGCAGGATCCATCGCCACCAGTGCCGCCAGCAGATTTTCCATTTTCCGCGCCAGATGGGCTTTATCTGCATAGCGGTGCGCCCGCAGGCGCAGCAGCTTCAGCTGTCGTGCCGTGACTTCGAAAATTAACGCCGGCTCCCATTGTGTCAACGTCAGCCCCTGCGCAGCGCCATGCAGCTCTTCCAGCAGCAGCAGCGCCATTTCGCTTTTACCGTACTGCTCCGCTATGCGAGCCATCAACAGACGCAACAGCAGACGCTGGCGTGCCGTGACGATCCCCGGACGGGACTGGAGCCAGCCCAGCGCAGCATCAACGCCCTCGCGGTCCGCCAGCGCCAGCGCCTCCGGTTCCAGCGCCAGCACATCGTTGTCCGGCTCTTCCGCCGGGGCCGTTGGCGTCCTGCTAAGCCAGTTCCCCTCCTCTTGCGGCAGCACCTGCCGGGTAATCCAACTGCGGGTCACCTCATCGGCAAACGGCGTGCCGTCGGTCCACGCCAGGCTCTCCAGCCCAGGTAAACGCTCAAGCAACAGCATCAGGTCCTGGCGGATAATTGCCGTCCACTTGTCCCACGGCGCGCCCGCTTTGCCCAGCGCCTGATACAAATACCATTGAATATCGAACCAGAAATGATTGACCCCGGCGCTGAACATCAGGTCGGCCTGTTCCAGCAGCTCGGTCCAGTTCTGTTGCGAATACAAACGTTTAAGCTGAGTACGTGACTCGCTACGCGGCGGAGCCAGCCGGGTTCTGCCGTCCACATCAGGCGGCAGTTCATGCACGGTGTCCCAGCGCATAGTTTTCATCAACCGATGCGCCGCCAGCCAGCCCTGCGGCTGCGCGTTCAGGTAGCGGGCCAGCGCTTTTGCCTGATCCAGCAGGTCGCGCCCGGAACTGATGGACTGTATCTGTAGCGAATTTGTCGGAGGTGAAGCGGTTGCCGCGCTGTTCTGCGGCACCACCGCGTTCATCCCGCCCGACTGCGCCAGCCGCGACTCCAGCGCCTGGATCAGCGGTATCAGGGACGGCGGCTGTTGCTCTTCCGGCCATGTAGAAAAAGAAGCGACCAGCAGATTGAGAGCCGCGACAATATTGGCAAAGTCTTCTTTTGCCACTTCCGGGTAACGCGCCAGGCTGTCGAGTATCTTTTCGCCAGTTAACCATTCCAGCGCCATTTTCCGGCCCGCCGGACGAGAGGGAAGCAGTTGCGTTCCGAAGCGCTGCACCAGTCCGGCCAGTAGGGCGAGACCTTCCGCTAATCCGCGTTCGCCGTCGCGGTGCAATCGCGCCCAGATATAGCAGGTGGCGATGCGTACATCTTTTGCCTGAGTGAGCAGCAGGGATTCCGCAAGCTGACAAATCAGAGCGGTATCCGCGCCGGAAAGCTTATTCAGCTCGTCGCGCATCAGCTGGAAATCGTCGTGGTAGACGGGGTCTCTCCCGACCGGAGACTCCGTCGTCACTGGCAGCAGCCACGTCTGCCACAGCGCCGCCTGTTGTTGCCCTGCCTCAAGCGCATTCCGTTCGGGAAAACAGCTGCGGGTTAACTGCTGCAGTAATTCACTCATTCGCATCGCCCCCTAACTTAGGCTATCGGTGATGATTTTTCCGGTCCGGAATATTTTCCCGGCAAGGGGAAGGCTTGCAGCACTATCGGCCATGACGGGTTTCGGGATGAATGGGGAACGGCAGTCGTAACACCCAGCGCACAGCGCATTCATCGCCGTCCCCGTTATTCCGTATCTAATTCCAGCACGATGCCGTCCTCTTGACTCCAGCCGAGCGCCAGCAGCCTGGGTTGCCGTCGCGCCGCCTGATTCGCCAGCAGCTGCTGGCTCAGTACAGGCAGAATCTGCTGGTTCAGTAAGCTGTCGATATTACGCGCCCCGGTATCCGGCAGCAGACAGGAGGAGGCCAGTTGATCGTAAAGACTGGCCCCGATCACCGTCTCCATACCGTAGTGTTCGTGCAGGCGGCGGCTCACTGCCGCCAGCTTCATTTCCACAATGAACCGCATCGCCTCCCACCCGAGAGGGCGATAAATTACCGTTTGGAAACGCGCCAGCAGCGCAGGCTGGAAGTGCTCCCGCAACAGCGGATACAGCAGTTCCTGCAGATCCAGATCCGTGGCCGCCGGCCTCTTTTCCAGCAGTTGTATAATGTGATCGCTTCCGAGATTAGCGGTCATCAGGATAATGGTGTTGCGAAAGTCGATTTCCCTGCCTTCCCCATCGCGCATAAAACCGCGATCGAACACCTGGTAAAAAAGGTTCATGACGTCGCGGTGCGCTTTTTCTACCTCGTCGAGCAGAACCAGACTATACGGACGTTTTCTGACGGCTTCCGTCAATACGCCGCCCTGGCCGAAGCCGACATAACCCGGCGGCGCCCCCTTAAGCTGAGAAACCGTATGCGGTTCCTGATACTCTGAGAGATTGATGGTAATAAGCGACTTTTCGCCGCCGAACAGCGCATCCGCCATCGCCAGCGCAGTTTCGGTCTTACCTGTGCCGCCAGGACCGGTCAGCAGAAATACGCCCTGCGGGCCATTTTCCGGCGTGAGTCCGGTTTTTGCTGCTCGCAACCGCTGCGCAATAGCCTTTAGCGCACCATCCTGGCCTACCACCCGCCTGGCGAGCATCTGTTCCATATTCAGCAGCTCGCTCTGCTCATCTTTCAGCAGCGAAGAGAGCGGTACGCCGGTCCAGTCAGCTACGACGGTAGCGACGGCCCGGGCATCCACATCCAGCGCCAGCAATGGCGTTAATCCCTGTTGCGATAGCAGCTGCTGTTGCAGTTGAGGTAGCCGATCACTGTCCGGACTTTCCCGGCGTAGCGCTATAATCTGCTGCACCAGCGCTTTTTCTTGTTGGTACTGATACTCCAGATGATCCGCCTTTTGCTGGAGTTGATCCCGCAGGTCGGCGAGCTCTGCCAGTCGAGCCTGCGCGGATGCAGGATAAAACGCGCGATCCTTTTCAAGCGCCTTCTGCTCAATATCCAGCGCGGCCAGATGTCCCTGAAGCTGAGTTAACGGCTCCGGCAGGGTGTCAAGACTCATCCGGACACGCGCCCCGGCAGTGTCCAGCAGATCTACCGCCTTGTCAGGCAACTGGCGTCCGGACAGATAACGCCGCGACAGACGTACCGCGGCCTGAATGGCGCTATCCTGGATGTGCACCCCATGGTGCTCCGCGTAGCGGGTCTTCAGCCCGCGCAGCATCAGGCAGGCCGTGTCGTCATCAGGCTCATCCACTTTGACCAATTGAAAACGGCGGTCCAGAGCGGCATCGCGCTCAAAATATTGTTTGTACTCGCTCCAGGTCGTCGCTGCGATAGTGCGTAGCTCACCGCGGGCCAAAGCAGGTTTCAGTAAATTAGCCGCATCTGCGCCGCCCGCAGGATTTCCCGCGCCGATGATAGTATGGGCTTCATCGATAAACAGCAGCACCGGCTCCGGCGATGCCTGCACCGCGTCGATGACGTTTTTTAGCCGCTGCTCGAATTCCCCCTTAACGCCAGCCCCTGCCTGTAGCAGCCCCAGATCCAGCGAGTGAATATGCACGATTTTCAGGCTATCCGGCACGTTGCCATCTACAATACGCAGCGCCAGCCCTTCCACCAGCGCGGTTTTGCCGACGCCAGGCTCGCCCACAAGCAGCGGATTGTTCTTGCGACGGCGCGACAGAATATCCACCATCTGGCGGATCTCAACATCGCGGCCAAACACCGGATCGATCTGGCCCATCCGGGCCTTTTCTGTAATATTCGAAGTGAAACGTTTAAGGACAGCTCGATGCGCATCATCTTGTCTATCATCCGCCGCAAGCGCAGAAGAATTTGTACTTATATCTTCCACCAGCGGTTCGCCTGCCTGCCTTTGCCGCACCGGACACTCTTCCGACTGCTCGTCCAGTAGCGCGCGCAGCCGCCCTAACTGGACGCGACCCACGCTCAACAACACCCACAGATCGTCGCAAGCCAGCAGTTCGGGCTTCTCCGTCAGCGCCATCAGCAAGTGCTGACTACGGATCTGCGGCTCGTTGCTCTCCAGCGAAGCGAACAACCATGCCTGCGTCATCAGCGCCGTCAGGCGTTTAGAAAGCTGCGGACGCTCACGTACCGAGCGTGGAAGCGTTTCAAGATGCCCCAGCAACGCTTGCCAGAGAATCTCCATATCCCACTCATAGCGCCGGGCAATGACGGTGATATCCCCTTCTCCCTGTTCCAGCAGCTTCAACAACCAGTGCTCAATAGTAATCTCGGCGTGAGCGCGGGTCTGGCACAGCGATGCGGCGGAGTCCAGCGCGCGGGCGCAGAACGGGTTGAGGCGGCGTAGCAGTGCAGCTGGCTGGTTTACGGTCATAGATATCCCTTCTTCAATGTAGTGATTTTTCCTTTACTGAATCCTGTTCAGGCACGCTACCGCCCGTAGCCGTAACCCTGTGCCTGGCAGGTTTCTGTCAGAATGTGATAGGGTTTGCCCCACCGGAAGGACCGGCTTATCAGCAAATACGCATAAAAAAGCAGACAGTTGCCTGTCTGCCGCGGTTATCAGGCCGAAGGACGTTCATTCCATGCATCGGAATGAATGATGTTTCCGTCCTTGTAGGTCCAGGTAATCTTTTCGTAACGGAATTCGATACGCTCCAGATGATTGTGCCTCTCGCGCGCAGGATCCTTAATGTCGTGCATCAGCGGAGCCACTCTGACCAGCTTGACGTTATCCAGCGTAATGTTGAAATACTCAACTTCCTGACCGGCGTCATTTATCCGGTAAAACTTGAACTCTGCCGTTTTCAGAGTCTGACCCGTCGTGACGGCCTTGTAGAGATACGGGCTGGATACGTCGATTTCCTTAGTGAAGGTAAATGGCTTATGGGTACGGGTGCCGGTCAGTTTGCCGGTATTGTTATCCGTCGGGATATACACATCGTGGTCCAGCGCCACGACCTCGATGCTGCCCTCACGTCCCTGTACGTCTACGGAACCTTTGATATCCGCGCCACCGTCATCTTTCAGCCAAAGGTAAGCAGGAATTGCCATGAGAATTACTCTCCTTGTTAGTGTGATTGAGGTACCGCCGCCTCCGACGGTATGTTCTGCTCCGCGTCCACCGTATTCTCTTCCGCACGCGTATTCAGGTCGCAAGCAGAAGAGAGCCCATCTGATACTTCCGTACCATCAACGTATCGTTGGGGAAACACAGGCGCAGGAATGGCATCTTTAGTTTTTTCAACGCCAGCACCGCGCTATCTAACGCCACAGCAGCCACTCCGAGGGAGGGCAGATGGCGAGTTGAGCAAAGCCATTATTACTGAAGGTTTCCCAACGAAATTGCCGCTGAGAGGAAGGTCGATCTCCTCAGCCCGCAGCAGACGAGAGATTTTCATCGCGCCTGTGGCTTACGATTTAGCCTTCGGCATTTGCGATACCAGCGACAGGCTGATATCCATTCCTTCAATCTGAAAATGCGGCACGGCATAAAGCCTGATACGGAAGAAGCCCGGATTGTCCTCAATATCTTCCACAACCACTTTTCCATCGCGCAGAGGATGCGATGCCTGAAGCGCATCACCAGGATCGGTCATTTCCGTCACCAGATTACGCAGCCAGGTATTAAGCTCCAGTTCCAGCAAACGTCGGTCTTTGGTGGTACCAATATTCTCGCGCTGAATAATCTTCAGATAGTGCGCAATTCGCGACAGCAGGAAGACATACGGCAGGCGGGCATTAATGCGGCTGTTAGCAGTGGCATCCGCCGTCTCATACAGCGCCGGTTTCTGTGCCGAGTTAGCCGAAAAGAAGCATGCGTAATCACGATTTTTGTAATAAGAGAGTGGAATAAATCCAAGGTTGGCAAATTCGAATTCACGGGTCTCCGGGATCATCACCTCCGAGGGGATCTTGATCTGATTGCCGGTACCGAGGTCGTAAAGATGGATCGGTAAATCGGTGACCGCTCCCCCCGCCTGCGGTCCGCGAATTTGTACGCACCAGCCGTTGTTAACAAAGCTTTTCACCATATTCGCCGCAAAGGCGAATGACGCGTTGGTCCAGAGATATTTTTCGTGATCGGGCCCTTTCACCTCTTCCACATAGTTGAAACTGCGGACGGGAATCGTATCCGGGCCATACGGCAGACGGCCAAGTACACGGGGCATTACAAGACCGATATAGCGGGAATCATCAGTGTCGCGAAAACTTTTCCATTTGATATATTCGGCACGATCGAAATAACTACCGATATCTTTTATGGCAGCCACCTCTTCCATTGAGTTTTTAAGGAAGAATTCAGGTCCGACAGAACCAATAAACGGCATATGCGAAGCCGCGGCCACACGAGAGATATTACGCAGCAACGCGATGTCCTGCGGGCTGTTATCAAACTCATAGCTGGAAATCACTGAGGCTATTGGCTCGCCGCCGGGAGTGTCATATTCCTGCACATAAGTGTGGTGATAAAGCCCGCTCTGGACAATTTCCGGCGCATCATCAAAGTCCTGACGTAAGTCTTCCTTGCTGACATCCAGAAGCTCAATTTTGGTATTCTTTCGAGGGTCGGTTCGCTGGACGAGAAACCACAGGCCGCGCCAGAGCGATTCGAGCGCCTGAAAGTCCGGGTGGTGCATCACGGTATCCAGCTGCTGGCTGATTTTTTGATCCAGCTCGCTGATATGAAAATCCAGCAGTGATTTATCTAACTTTTCAACATTTTTTCCGGATTTCGCCACGCAGGAAAGCAATACCTGGATGGCTGCAGAGACCCTCTCCTCCGTTGATGCTTCCGCCATTGCTTCACTATCCTGCCACTCTCCGAGTTGTTTCAGAGAAGAAACCGGCGTCAGGTGAATTTTTTTAAACAGAGACTGATAAACATTTTCTCTGGTCACAGCCTGCGCCTGCGCTACCGGTGCGTCATGTTCTTGTACAGACATCAGCATGCCCTCCTCTTCATTTCCTTGATGAACCGTATTTATTCCGGTCGTTGTCCATTACTTTTTTACGGTGCGAGTGCCGTTAGCTCTGCGCGTAGTTCACTACTCATCGCAGGATCTTTCATAATCTTTTCCAGTTCACGACGGAACTCGACGTTATCCAGCAAGTTGGCTTTGAGATCGCGTAGTAAATTACGCATAGAAATCAATGCACGAAGCGATGGGATATTGCGAGCAACCTGTTCTGGTTCAAAATCTTTGACGCTACCAAAGTTAAGTTTAATATTTTCTATCCGGGCCTCTCCTGACAGAGTGCTTTCGACCAGCAAATCGACCGTAGGTAAGAGTTCAGCCATTACGCTATCAAAATTGTTTTTATTGATATTTATTTTATTTCTTTCAGATAAAGACCGTTGTTCTTTTCCGTTACTAAAATCGCCTACCGCAAGTAACTTTAACGGTAACTCGCTTTTCTTTCCCGCCCCGCCAGTGTGAAGATCCAATTGAAGATTAACTCGAGATTTTGGCACCTCATTTTGAAAACTATTACCCATATTACTCCTCCTCAGGATATATACCCACCAGACGGTGAGCAAAAACAAAATATCACCTCACTAATACAAATTGCAATAATTGAAGATAGACGCACTACGGTCTCGATTAATATTATACTTGCAAAGAAGTCTTTATATCTCACAAAAAGCTCTCAACTAAAACAAACTTCAAAAACCTTCACAATTAAAAAATACCACTTAAAAAACAAAGGGATTAACTATGATTCATATGAATTTATAGTACTTCATCTCATTCTTAAAGTTCTTAACATGAAATTCAATGCTAGCTGACCACTCTGAAAAATATATTTTCACTCCATTAAATAATAACCATAAACGCTAATAAATGATAAAAATCACATTAATGAATCAGTTCATCATCGTAATATAATAAACATTTAAGCGAAATATATTCCCGGGATAGATATATCAAACGTTATTAAAATTTGAAAAGATAGTTTCATTTTAAATCATTCTGTATTAAATGAATAAAATGATGCAGCCTGATACCAAATAACAGCTTCGAGGACCGCGAATGTTCCGCCGGAAAGAGCTCCTGAAGCGGCGACAAAAAGTAAAAAGGCCGGAGAACATATCTGTGTTCTCCGGCCTTGCAAGCGGCGATCGTTGTACGATGACAGACACATTATGATTGGCTATCCGTCTGCCTGACAGACTGCCGGGTCTGTAATTTTTCAGCCCGCGTTAAGCGTTAAGCGTTAAGCGCTAAGCGCTAAGCGCTAAGCGTTAATGATAGATTGTCGTAGATGTAATCTGCAATTACTTTAGGTCCAACAACGATCTGCATACAAAAACAAAAAAACCGCAAGTCACGTCAATGACTTGCGGTTCTATGTGATAAGTGGCGGAACGGACGGGACTCGAACCCGCGACCCCCTGCGTGACAGGCAGGTATTCTAACCGACTGAACTACCGCTCCACCGAATACTTCTGTAACCACCGGATTTATGCACCGGCTTACTACTTAATTTGATGCCTGGCAGTTCCCTACTCTCACATGGGGAGACCCCACACTACCATCGG